>JBLHKV010000001.1:0-64401 GCA_047618115.1 Halieaceae bacterium
TGCTCATCCGCCAGCAACAGTTTGGCCTGTTCCACCCGGCGATGCGCCATATGGTCACCGATGGAGCAACCCCTACTGGCACGATAACCACGGGTGAGCTGTCGCACGGAAAGCTGACAAAGCTGAGCCAGTTCCGTTAGCGTCGGCGAGTCTCCCCCTCCTCTGAGACGCTCTTCAATCAGTGCTAACCGCCAGGGTGCAAGACCTCCTTTGTGGTTCTCGCCATTGGAAACATGGCAGTACCGCGCAAGCTCAATCGCAATTTGTGCGGCGATCAATTCGACCAGGGTTTCACTGGCGAAACCTGGGTGCTTCGCTTCTTCAGCAAGACGATGTAGCAGTACCTGCAGATTCCGCTCCCGAATATCCAGGCCAGCGAGCAGCCCTCGATCCGTCCACTCCAGCTCGCAGTCCAGCCAGGTATTGGTGCGCTGGGGATCGAATTCGCAGACAAGCGATTCCTGCTCACAGCAGCCATCACTGACTGACTGCATGGACTCTCCCGGTGGCACCATGAAAATGTTGCCAATGCGCTCAAAACTTCGAGCGCCTGAGCGGCCGGGATAACGCCCCCGCGCGTTACCTGGGCGGGGAGTGAGGCACAAATCGACGCGGTAGCTGTCCTTTTCCTCAGAGATGCTATCCACGGGCTCAGCAAATTTGAACCTCACTAGTTGAGCAGTCGCTATGGGCGCGACCAGCTCACCTTCTACGGTCATGACATGTTTTTCAGGAGACATAATATCTGCCAAATTTAATAATCAACGTTGTTGGCTATAAAGTGTAGCACCGATACTTGCAATCGGGCAAAAAAAGTCTCTGATGCTGCCGCTGCACTAACGGCTTATTGATGCACTAGTCATCTGCTGTTGCACGGACAATCGTGAGATGTCGCGCCGATTCGGCGTGAGCTGGTTCGTCATCTCCCTGGATCTCTACCGCCAACGATATGTGCGCCAGACTGAGGACCAGGTCCATCAGACGCAGTTCCTTTTCATCAAGCTGGTCGAGCGACTTTTGGTCGAGCAGATCAAGTGCGGCGGGGACTAAATCCTTACCAGCATTGAAAAAACTGACCCGCTCGCTCTCTTCACTTTTGAGTCGCTGCTGCAGGCGATTATTGGCTCCTTTGATCAGCCAATAGTCAATAAAAGATTCCAGCGCTTCGAAGCCGACTGGCAGGCGTGGGCTCGAATGACTCATTGCTCAGCAGTTCCATTTTTCAGCTCGGCTTTATAGGCTTGTACCCGCTGGTCGACCTGGTTAAATAAATGCCTGCACAGCACCTCCTGGGATTGGAAGTGCAGGTGTGACAATGCGCCGCTGGCTAACCCTCGATGACCAGCTTCAATCACAGCACGATCCTCGCAGTGAATATCCAGTGCAGTGGCCATGGCATATTCGCGGGCAAAACGCTCGGAGGCGGTGTCGTCCTCGCCATTCCAGTACAAGCGAATAATGCTGCGAGTTTTATTGGCAGCAATGGGCACAATAAGCTGGGAGAACGGTGTCATCGCCGCGCCCAGGATAAACAGGTTGGGGAAGATGCCGAAATATTCCTTGTCCTGAAGATTGTAGCCGGCCTGCATTGCATGGCGGGCACCTTTACCAAATGCAAATGCCTGAAACGGCCGTAGTTCGGCATCCGGATTGGACCAAATAGTTTGGCTGCGATGCGGGTCGTAGAATCTATACCGAACCGGATAGCCATAGGGATTCTGCGGGCCACCGGCGGCCTCTCCTGAGCGCGGGTGAATAAATCGGAGGTGGTAGTTCTCCTGAAAGTTGTCATAGGTCAGCTTCCAGTTGGCATCGACCTCATAGATGTATTCGGAATAGTTGGTGGCTTTTGCATGGGGTAGTTTTTCCAGCTCCGGCACCAGCGGGCCGAGGTATTCCTTGAGCGTTTGCTGTGGCGACTTGTCCAGATTGATAAAAATAAAGCCGGCACAGACGCCAACAGATACAGCAGGCAGGGAGCAGTTTGAGGGATTGGTATAAAACTTGTCAGCTTCGGGGGCCGAGAGCAGCTTGCCCTCATTGGAAAAAGTCCAGGCATGGTAGGGGCAGGTAAAACGGGAGCGCTTACCACTGTCGACCTGTACCAGCTCAGTGCCCCGGTGGGGGCAGACATTGTGAAACGCTCGAACTTCGCCATCCCGATCGCGGGTAATCAGCAAAGAAGTATTACCCGCTTCAAAGGGACGGACGATAAAACTGCCTGGATCAGAAATTTCACAGCTATGACCGATCTGAATCCAGCTGCGCTTAAAAATGGCCTCCCGCTCCAGCTCAAAGTATTCGGGCTGGTAATAGGGTTCTGTTGGGATGGGGTCGGTGCCGACAAACGCCAGGTCTTCTTTGGGTACGGGCTCGAAATGTTGGTTTTTTACAGTCATCGCAGTATCCCCACCGGTGTTCTTTGTTTCTTTGTGTTGCCGCAGTCTTGCTAAAAATTACAACACCCTCGTCGTTTTTACAACACAGGTGTTGTAAAAATAGCGTGGTACTGAGATTATTTAATGGAATCTGTACATATTCTTTTGCGGTGTACGGAAAACAAGGCGCCGCCTACTGTAAATCAGTGTTTCCAAAAAAATTCTGAGAAGGTTTTTATATGTCAGCACCAGATAGAACAAGCCAACGCCGCAATAAATGTTTTGATGAGACCCATCGGAGCATGATTAAAACCTCGGCCGGCCTGATCGCCGAGAAGGGGATAGAGTCTCTCTCAATAGCGGCCTTGGCCAGGTCGATGAGTATCAACCGAACCACCGTGTACTACCACTTCGACAGTAGAGAAAAGCTGATCGATGAAGTGAAGACCTGGTCCTCCGATCAGCTCGCTCAAGCCTTTCGGCAGGATATGACGCGCCAGGATCGCATAGAGCATATCTATCACTTTGTGCTGGACAATCCCGAGCTGATCAAGCTGTGGCTGGACGACCTGATGTCTGTGGGTGATATACGCCAACTGTACCCGCACTGGAATGAGCTCGTGAATGGGATCCGGGAACATTTTCTGGGCTCGGACCTTGAGGGGACTATTGACCCGGAGGTCTTCTGCGTCAACTTGCTGACTAGTGCCTTTGTTGGGCCCAGAGTCTTCAAGCACAGCGTTTGCCCGACCGCCGACAATGAGGCGGTGGTCCAGCGCTTCAAGGCAGAGAGCATGCGCATGTTAGCAAGCCTGTCTCTCGCCTAAGTGCGGTTATCCGGCGGCAATAGCATTTTAAGACCTAAAGAAGCAATAAGAGGTGGACTATGAGGTTGGGGTTTTCAATGCCGCATATGCTGCGGATAAAGGCAATAACTCAGCCCTGGGAAGCGCATGTGACTGGAGCAGATCAGACACGCCTAGCGAAGCTGGCGGAAAAACTGGGTTACGAGATGATAGCGGTACCCGAACACTTCCTTGTGCCGCAGGAACACCGGGAGCTGTCCGGGCCGCATTATTTTAATGCCTCCAGTGCCATGGCTTACTGGGCTGGTGCGACCGAGAAAATTCGGGTCAACAGCTGTATCTCTATTTTACCTTTGCAGAACCCCATCATCACAGCCAAAGCACTTGCCACTATGGACTGGCTCTCCAGTGGTCGTGTCACCATTACGTTTGCAGTCGGCTGGTTGAAAGGTGAATTCGATGCTATGGGTGTCGACTACCATCAGCGCGGTGAGATCAGTGAGGAATATATCCAGGCTATCATCGAGCTGTGGACTAAAGAGAAACCCGAGTTCGAGGGCAAATACGTTTCCTTCCGAGACGTTGCCTTCGAGCCCAAGTGCTTCCAAAAACCGCATCTCCCTATCTGGTTTGGAGGTGATGCTGATGCCGTATTAAAGCGCACTGCACGCTATGCCACCGGTTGGTGGCCCTTCCTCACCAAACCCGAAGATATCCCAGCCAAGATCGACTTTATTAAGTCGCAGCCGGACTACAAAGGCAAGTTGACCGATATTTTCTATGGTTTTGCTACCTCTCGTGTTGGAGATGGCCACGTTGTGCAAACAGACCCGCGCGCCAGACCCGGCATGACCAAGCAAGAAATTATCGACCGCCTCTGTTGGCTCATGGATATGGGTGTCACATGGAGTTCAGTGCCGATACCGCGAGTGAAGCACATAGAGGACTATTGTGATTACACGCAGTGGGTTGCCGAAGAAATCATGCCTGTGGTTAAGTGAGGGGGAAACGACCGCTGTGATCCGCCAAAACTTTAGACCCATGACCTTGATGAGATAACTGACCCTGCACGGGATGGAGACCACAATGTACAAACTTGGCATTCACCACATGAGCGCGCTGGAAGCGGATCCGCTCTCCTTCGTTTCCCTTGTCGCAGAAGCGGGCTGCAATGAAATATCCGTATTCACGCAAGCACCCGGGTCCAGCTCAAGATTTCCTCTGGTGACAACGCAAAACCTTGTCGGCATGAAGGCGAGATTGGAAGACAACGGTATATACGTTACCAATGTCGATGCATTCATCATTAGCCCGACACAGATATCGCAGCCTTCAGGCCTGCCCTGGAACTTGGTGCCGAACTGAGTGCCCGCGGTGCGGTGACTATCGTCTACGACGCTGATGAATCTCGTGCAATCGATTCCCTAGGAGCCCTGTGTAACGTGGCAGAGCCGCTGGGCCTGAAGATCGCCATCGAATTCGTGGCCGTCACTCCTGCCTGGAATACGCTGGCGAGCGCAGCGGAGCTGGTGACCAAAATCGGACACCGCAACCTCGCCCTGGATATCGATATTTTACATCTAGCGCGTTCGGGAGGGACGCCAGCAGATGTGGCAGCACTTGAATCTCGCCTGATTGCACACGCACAACTCAGTGATGTTGCAGACCTCACGGCTACCGCTGATTACGGCGAGGAGGCTGCAGCCAACCGTGTTACTCCCGGTGATGGCGTATTCCCACTGGATGCATTCCTGCGAGCACTGCCCAAGGGAACCCCGCTGGAACTGGAAGTTCCCCAGCCACCAGACCGGCCCGCTATAGAGCGCCTTCGACATGTAGTAACCGCTACACGGCAGCTGCTAGACGCCCTGTAGAAGTGATACAAAAAATGCATGTTTCACAACGTTGACGCCGCTGCTTTCAGGACTTGACCGGGATTGCAAAGCGCTCGCAATAATCCTTATACCGCTCGCGAATTTGCTCCTTGTTTAGCCCGTAATCCTCTAACGAATAGGCATGACTGCCGTGCTTACCCTTGGGGTTGTCCTGAATATAGCGATTCATTGCAGTTTCGGCTTCTGCGGTGAAAGGCTCATCGAAGTGCTGGTAGACCTTTCTAATTTCCTCAATCGGGTCGCGCATAACATCCGCGTATTGAATGTCGCAGATTGAATCCCAGCCGTGCTTTTCCTTGTAGGCCAAGGTGCGCGCAATCATTACATCAAAAGTTTCCAGTAAACTTTGCCCGATGACCTTGGGGTCGACATCGTCACTGAACATCGGGCGCACGGTATTGACCAGACTGCAGGCAGATCCGACAACATCGACAGGGTCGCGGTGCGTCATAACCAACTGGGCGTCGGGGTAGATTGTGGTGAGTTCCTTGAGATAGAGCGGGTGCCATGGATTTTTCAGTGTCCAGCGGCCGCCGGTCTGAGCTTGTAATAACTGCAACAGGCGCTTGTGATATTGGAAGGCTGGCAGATAGTCCGCTTCGTGGAGAAACCATTGATGGTAACTCGGAATATCGTACATCGAGTCATAGTATTGTGCGACGAACGAAGGCGACATCGAAAACTGGCACTCGGTCGGGCTGTCGGCGTCCTCGTGATGAATGGCTGAAATATGGGGCGCATATTTAAGCGACATTTCAATCTGTGCCTGGCTGGCCTCGTAGCGCGGCCCCCCATGCAGTTCAGATGTTTGGGGCGGCGGCACCGAATCAAACGCCTCCCAGCGCAGAAAAGACCGGCGGGAAGGATCGGCACTTAGAAGGTTGATCGCCAGTGTCGTACCCGTGCGCGGCAGGCCGAACACAAACAGGGGCTTTTCAATTGGCCGCTCCAGCACATGCGGATGCCGCGCCAGATAATCCTCTACCTTCATACGGTTTGCCAGCGTTGCGATCAGATTAGCCTGCACGCTCTGTGTTCCGCGATCAGTGAGCTTCGCCTCACTATTAAGCGCATCGACGAGGCGACCCAGCGCCTCCAGAATACCGTCATCGCCAAGCTGGCTCAGACCGGTTTGCTGCTGCGCGGCGGCGATTAGTTCGTCAACTTGCATAGTATTTTCCCCGATCAGTTATGCGCTTTGGAGGAACGCTACGACCATAGTGACACGGAATCCGGATACCTGATTTTTGCACGGCCACCCAGGGCCTGACAATGTTAATCGGCTTCGAAATCGGGCCGGCTATCGACATGCGGCCATGTGTCCCGGTCGATGCACTGCGGCCTGTAGTCGACACAGTTATTGATTGTGACGAGGGCTCACGTTTCCTACACTGGGAGATCTCTGGGTCGCGCAAAGCCACGACTCTTATTTACGATCTCACTGGAGGTAATAATGTCCAAGGGTTTATTTGATCTGAGCGGTAAAGTCGCACTGGTTACCGGGGGCAACAGCGGACTTGGCCTGGGCTTTGCCCGGGGCATCGCCAAACAGGGTGGAGATGTAGTGATATGGGGCCGATCTCAGGAAAAGAATACTATCGCAGTCGATGAGCTGCAGGCACTGGGCGTGCGCGCTTCCGCACGCGCTGTCGATGTCTCCTCACAGGACGAGGTTATCGCCGGCTTTGAAGCACTGATGGCTGAATATGGACGGATCGATACCGTGATCGCCAATGCGGGCATGCCACCCAACACGCGCTCCATTCTGAGCACCAGCAAGGAGGACTACCTAACCCTTCTGGGCACCAATATGCACGGGGCTTTTTACACACTGCAAGAGGGTGCCAAGTTGATGGTCACTCGAGCCGAAGCCGGTGAACCCGGGGGCTCACTGATTTTCTGTGGCAGTCTGTCAATTTTTCAGGGCGTACCCGGTATCGGCCCCTATGCTGCAGCCAAAGGCGGCATCAGCGCGGCACTGCGCTGTATGGCAGTGGAACTGGGTCAATTTGGTATTCGCGCCAATACCATTGCCCCAGGATACGTCAAGAGCGGTTTTGCAGGCGGCACCCAGGACGGAAAAATTCTGCCTGAAGAGGAATGGAATGATATCGACAAGCTCTTTGCCGGAAAAGGCGCCATCAAGCGGCCCGGTTTCCCGGAGGATTTTGAAGGCGTTGCCGCCTATCTCGCCAGTGATGCCTCCCGCTGGCACAGCGGGGATACCATTGTGATCGACGGTGCATCCCTGATACACATTTAACAAGCTGTTTGCCGGAGAATTCACCATGCGAAGTATGCTCAATATCCACGAGGTGGGCGATGCCCGCCTCGATCAGGTCGCCACACCCACACCGGGAAGCAAAGATGTTCTGGTCGACATAAAAGCCTGTGGTATCTGCGGCAGTGATCTTACCTACATCAAGGTTGGGGGAATCATGCGCCCACCAGGTGGTGTGACACCACTGGGGCATGAAGCCGCAGGTGTAATCGCCTACGTAGGTGCAGACGTGGAAGGTGTCAGCGTGGGCCAGCGCGTGATCATCAACCCGATGATGACCCCCAGCATGATAGGCAGTGGCGGCCCGGAAGGTGCCTTTACCGAACAGCTGCTGGTAAGTGACGCCCGTATCGGCGACAGCCTGCTGCCCATCCCCGACGATCTTCCCTACGATATCGCCGCACTGACCGAGCCACTGGCGGTGGCCCTGCACGGCGTCAACCGGGCCGAGGTGAAACCCGGCGACAAAGTGGTCGTCTTCGGTTGCGGGCCCATCGGGCTAGGCATGGTTTTATGGCTGCTTGAGCGCGGTGTTACAGATGTCGTTGCGCTGGATCTTTCAGAAGACCGGCTGGCCCGTGCGAGAGCCCTGGGTGCCCAGGCCGCACTAAACCCTACCGAAGTAGATTTACGCGAGGAGCTGATGAAACTGCACGGCGTCGGCAGGGTCCTGAACCGCGATGCTGTAGGAACCGATGCCTTTATCGATGCCGCCGGCGCACCTAATATTCTCGCAGATGTCATCCGCATGGCGAAGTTTCACGCCAGGATGGTTGTGACCGCCGCGTACCTCGCGCCAATAGAAATCCCGCTAGGCTCGATGCTGACCACGGAGATGACCATCACCACCGCCATGGGCTACCCCACTGAAATGCCTGAAGTTGTGGCTGCCCTGCCAAGACTGAAAGACAAGCTGGCACCCATGATCAGCCACCACTTCCCCCTGGAACAGGTCGTCGAGGCTTTGGACGTGGCGAGAGATCCCTCGTCTGCAAAAGTGATGATTGATATCGGCTAAAGTTTTAGCACTGGGACCAACGAGCAAGAAGCGGTCAAATTATTCCGCTGAAATCTTTGCGGGGATACTCGACACAACCGAAGTCCGCGTATTCCTTCTCATCCCAGAAATCGCTGCTGAGCGCATAATAGAGCAGCTGCACGTAAAGTTCGCAGCGCTCCCGCTCCGTCTCGATTGCAGTATCCTCTTTCAACCGCTTTTTAATATCGGCAATATAAACCGCCTCGGCGGTCATTCGGACCCCGCCACTGCGTGTGGAATCAAAAACGATTTTACCGCCAACGCGCTCTTCCCAGGGAGCCCACTGCACAGCGCCAGGCTCTTCGCCACCCGAGGGTATGCCTGATCGGGCGAAGTTGGCCCAGTAGGTCACCATGGTGTCACTGAGCTCGTCCCAGCTAGGCTGATCACTCGCCCTTGCGTATCTGGGCAGGGTCGACACCGCATCCGGACCAAACAGAAACACCACTTCTATGCCGTGGGCCGCACCGTACAAATCTGCCATCGGGGAGCCCCAGCGGGCCGGCTGTTCCGACCAGTCAAAGCGGTATGCATAGACTTTTCCGGGCTGGCTGCGACTCAAAACACGAGCTGGCTCATTGACGCCAACCGCCTGCCACTGATCAGAAAAATAACTCGCAATGCGATTGTAGTCCTTACTGTCTTTAATTCTGGGAAACAGGCCGAGGTATTTATCGATAAAACGCGGGGAAGATGACAGGAAAAATTTGTACTCATCACGATTGCTCCCCAGAATAATGGGAACACTATTGTATTTAGACGGGTCGGAAAATATTTCGAAAAGCGACTCCCTGGGCAGAACAATACCATCGCGAATATTGGTCGGTGTGGTATAGCCAAGGCTACCCCTGCGATCAACGCTGGCAAACAGTTCTTTGGGCGACTTGTTCTGCAGATAATCGACCAGCTCCTGATCTTCCATCCCATCCTGCAACTGCCTGGCCCCCTCGCGACCCCTCGACAGCTCGTCGGTGACAAACAACTTGTTAATAAACTCGCGGAAGCTATAGCTCAGGCCGGGTTGCGGATCGTCGATATAGTTTTCGGCTCTCGCCTGCGGTATCGAATTCAAAGTGCCACTTTGCGCAATAGCCTTGTGGAACAGCCCACTTGCCTGCGGGGTGGCGAGCAGCGCAATGACGTCAAATGCCCCCGCACTCTGGCCAAAGATCGTGACGTTCTCCGGGTCTCCCCCGAACTGAGAAATGTCCTGCTGAACCCATTGCAGCGCCGCCACCATGTCAAGCAGGGCGAAATTGCTTGATTCGTCGAGCTCTTCGGGAGCTGTATTACGCAGGGCTGGATGACTGAACCAGCCCAGTATTCCAAGCCGATACTGAATTGATACCACGATGACATTTTCGCGCACCGCAAACCGATAGGGATCGGCTGGACTGCTGCCACCAAGCGTATTTGCACCACCGTGGATCCATACCATGACAGGTAACTTCGCCACCGCCAATTGCTCCGGACTTAACCCCGGCGACCATACATTCAGATACAGACAGTCCTCGTCGCCAAAAACAATACGAGGCTTGAGCCACGCAAAAGGTAGAAGCTGGGAACACATGGATGAGTGCGACAAAGCCTCTAGTGCGCCACCCCATGGCTTAACCGGCCGGGGAGCCCGCCAACGCAGATCGCCCACCGGGGGACTGGCGAAGGGGATGCCCAACCAGGCGAAAATGCCCGTGTCATGTTCGTAACCGACGACATCTCCCGCGCTGAGGTGCCGCAGCGCGAGCTCACTGGATCGCGGGGAAGACAGCAAAGTGAAGCCGGCGCCCAGCAGCAAAAAAAATGCTACAACGAGGAGAATTCTTTTCATTTCTATGCCATAGAGTCCGTGTGGTTTCGCTACAATGTCAGAGCTTTGGCTATCGCGGCTGCATGCGAATAGCACCATCAAGACGAATGGTTTCGCCGTTCATATAGCCATTGCGAATCAGTTCCAGCGCCATGCTGGCATATTCGTCTGCCGATCCCAGACGAGGCGGGAATGGCACCATTGCGCCCAGTGATTGCTTCATCTCCGGTGTTGCCCTCGCCATGGCCGGCGTGTCAAAAATCCCAGGCTGGATAGTGTTGACGCGAATCCCCTCGCGGGACAGGTCCCGGGCGATGGTCAGCGTCATGCCAACGATTGCGGCCTTGGAAGCGGAGTAGGCCGCCTGACCCATCTGCCCGTCAGTAGCGGCAGCCGAGGCGGTGTTCACCATTGTCCCGCGCTCACCGTCTATCGGTTCAAGTTCCATCATCCCCGCCGCCGCCCGGGTGATACAGCGGAAGGTACCGACCGTATTGAGCTTCAACACCCACTCGAACTTATCGGAGGGGAAAATACTAATTTCGCCGGTTTCTTTGTCCCGCTTGACGGTGCGAATGGCATTACCACCACCGGCGCAGCAGATGAGTACCCTCTCCTGCCCCTGGGCCGCCCGCGCTTGGACAAAGGCCTGATCAACACTTTCATCGGACAGCACATCACACTTGCAAAAAGTTGCACCGACCTCCTCCGCAACGCTTTCGCCAATCTCCTCGTTGAGATCAAATATTGCAACCTTAGCTCCTGCTGCGCGCAGCGCCTTGACTGAAGCCAATCCCAGGCCAGAAGCACCACCGGTAACGATAGCTGAGGTTGAGGAATCAATTTTCATATTATTCTCCGTCATTAAGCGATTAAACTGGGGCCTGCTTGAATTTTTTACCCCGTGACGTTTATATCCCAACCGCCAATACTATGCAACAGTGTTGTTGATCTATATACTACTGAGGTTATAACACCGCAGGAGCGCACGAGCATGACAGCAATAATGAAGGGGATCCGGGTCCTCGAAGTGGCCCAAATGACCTTTGTTCCCGCGGCAGGAGCCATACTCGCCGACTGGGGTGCCGATGTCATCAAGATCGAGCACCCGCAACGAGGTGACTCCCAACGTGGCTTTGTCAACATGGGCGGTATCAAGGTCAATCCCAAGCGCAGCCCATTCGTGGAGCACCCTAACCGCGGTAAGCGCAGCGTAGGCGTTGATATTACCAAGCCAGAAGGTATGGAAGTGATCTACGAACTGGCCAAAACGGCCGACGTTTTTCTTACCAACTACCTCCCTGGCAAACGGCAGAAGCTAAAATTCGACATTGAGCACATCCGGGCGGCTAACCCAAACATCATCTATGCTCGCGGTAGCGCCTATGGCGACAAAGGGCCCCAGCGCGATGTTGGCGGCTTCGACGGTACGGCGTTCTGGAATCGCAGTGGCATTGCTACCGCCATGTCACCGGAGGAATTAAACGGCACGATCTCCCAGGGTATTCCCGCTTTCGGTGACTCGATTGGCGGCATGAATATCGCTGGCGGCATATCCGCGGCACTATTCCACCGGGAACGCACGGGCGAGGCACTGGAGATTGACGTTTCCCTGTTGAGTTCTGCATGGTGGGCGGCGGGCACATCTATCGACATGGGCCTCGACTGTGGACAAGTTATGCGTAACCGCATGCCTTCTTCTGGTGGCAATCCTGGCAACCCGTTCATGGGTAACTACACCACCTCGGACGGCGGCATCATCAATATGTGCACACTGACTCCAGGGCCACACCTACGCAGCGTGTTTGAACACATCGGCCTCCCCGAGGCAGCCGATGATCCGCGTTTCTCCACCGCGGAAGCCCTGATGGAAAACTGGGAGCCCGCCAGCGACCTCATCCGGGATAAATTTGCTGAGAAGACCTTCGACTACTGGCGTGAGCATCTCAATACGATGACTGGCCAGTGGGCGCCGGTTCTGGATTTACTACAGATCGCCGAGGACGAACAGGCCCTGGCCAACGACATGCTGTTTGAAGTTGAAGCGAGTGACGGCGGCGAACCTATCAAACTTGTGCGCGGACCGATTCAGTTCAATCACGAACCGGTAAAGACGACTCGCGCACCGGAAGCATCAGAACACACTGAGATCGTGCTGATGGAAATGGGTATGGATTGGGATAAAATCGAAAGCCTGAAGGAAATAGGCGCGATTGCCTGAATTCTCGGCCTTAACTATTAAAAACTTGCGAGAGAACGATGAAACCTGGAACAAAACTCAAGAGCACAGTATGCGACACTGAAGTCATGGTCATTCGCAGTACCGATGCTGTCGTCGAGTGCGGCGGAGCACCGATGGCAGAGGATAAACCAGACAATGGCGGCGACCTGGACCCGGAATTTGCCAACGGCTCCCAGATGGGTAAGCGCTACGTCGATGAGCAGGGCACGATTGAGCTGCTCTGCGTAAAGCCCGGCAAAGGGTCACTGTCGATCGCAGGTGCTGCGCTGGCAGTCAAGGATGCAAAACCACTGCCCTCCTCCGACTGAGGCCAGCGCTATGAATATTACCCTGTTGCTACAGATGGCCGCAAACACTGCCCCCGATCGAGTCGCCCTTGTCTGCGATGGCAGGCGCTGGACTTACGGCGAATTAATGTCCACAGCGCGCGGCGCCGCTGACTATCTGTCCAGCAATAATTGCTCCTATGTCGCCCTGCTCGATGAAAGCAGCGAAGCAGCACCCATTGCACTGTTCGGTGCTGCTATAGCAGGAGTTCCCTACGTCCCTCTCAATTATCGTCTGGCAGATACAGATCTTGCCGCCCTGCTCGCCCGCATTGAACCTGCAAGCGTCATTGGCGACATCGACAGGATGGCACGCCTGGAGATTGGGTGCGGGCATACCTGCATTACCCGCGCCGATTTTGTGGCCGCATCCGAAGCAGCGGCAACGACCGAAGAAAAAGAACCGGCCGAAGGAGAAGGCATCGCGGCGCAAATTTTCACCAGTGGCACAACGGCCGCTCCCAAGGCTGCCCTGCTGCGACACTCCAATTTGATGGGATATATTCTCGGCACTGTAGAGTTCTGCTCTGCCAGCGAGGAAGATTCCCAACTGGTGTGTGTCCCTCCCTACCACATCGCCGGTATCTCAGCGCTGCTGAGCTCGATTTATGCTATGCGGCGAATCGTCATGCTACCGGCCTTCGAGCCCGACAAATGGCTGGAGCTTATTGCCTGTGAAAGTGTCAGCAATGCTTTCGTGGTTCCAACCATGCTGTCCCGCATTATCGAGCGCCTCGATGCAGGAGTAACAGCCGACCTTTCCACACTGCAATCCATCGCCTACGGTGGTGGACGCATGCCCACAGAACTGATCGAGCAGGCTCTGGCGCTGTTTCCGGAAACCAACTTTACCAACGCCTACGGCCTGACCGAGACCAGCTCTACCATCGCATTACTGAGCCCGGCGGATCATCGGCTTGCACAGAGCTCCTCTGATCCGGCCATCAGGGCACGACTGGGCTCCGTCGGGCAGCCATTGCCCACGGTTGAAATTGAAATTCGCGATGAAGATGGACGCCAATTACCCGCGGAAGAGCGAGGTGAAATTTATGTCCGGGGTGAGCAAGTCTCAGGCGAATACCGTGGCCGCAGTGCACTGGATGCCCAGGGCTGGTTTCCCACCCGGGATGCTGGCTGGCTGGATGAGGATGGATACTTATTCCTGAGTGGTCGCACCGACGACGTCATTGTGCGTGGCGGCGAGAATATCTCTCCGGGTGAAATAGAGGATGTGCTCATCTCTCATCCTGCCATTGCCGATGCAGCGGCGGTAGGCGTTTTCTCTGAGGAATGGGGTGAAATCGTGGGCATTGCCGTCGTAGCCAAACCCAACCAGAAAGTACCTGGGGACGATGAGTTGCGCGCACTGATTAAAGACCGGTTGCGCTCTTCGCGCGTCCCGAAAAAGATCAAGATTCTATCCGAACTACCCTACAATGAAATGGGCAAATTATTGCGACGAGAAATTCGCACCATGTTTCAAGAATGATAGGCAACCCCACGGTAAGTTAACGAGGTGACAGAAACATGAAAGACATGATGACCTCCCAGGATCCCGACTGTCCGTTCGAGTTCAACTTTGACGCCGCCACTTTCAAAGCCGGGGATATCGTGAGCTACCGAGTGCCGGAAGCCTTCGATGAAATGCCCTTTGTCGGCGAATTACTCGAAGTGCATGAGACCTATGTGATCCTGCAACACTACGGCGAAACTTCGGAGCATTCCCGCCCCATGCATGGCACACGTGAAGATCGCCCGGTGGTCAGCAAGGCCGAAGCGCTATGAAAAGTAATTCCGCCGACAAGCCAATCTCTTTTGACCCTTACCAGAGCGAACTCGCCAGAGATCCCTACCCCATGTACAGGCGGATGCGCGATGAAGCGCCTCTGTACTACAACGAGGAATACGATTTTTATGCCTTGAGTCGAGCCGTCGATGTGAAAGCCGCGCAGATGGACCATGAAACCTTCAGCTCTGCGCGCGGCGGCATCCTTGAGCTGATTCAAGCGAACATGGAACTGCCACCCGGCATCTTTATCTTTGAAGATCCACCTTTACACACGGCGCATCGCAGCATCGTATCCCGCTTGTTCTCACCGCGCAGAATGCGGGATCTAGAACCCATGATTCGCGACTTCACGACAAGCACACTGGATAAACTCATCGGCAGGCAGGAGATAGATTTTATCGCCGATATCGGAGCCCAGATTCCCATGCGAGTTATCGGCGCTCTGCTGGGGATTCCAGAGGAGGATCTACAGACCATTCGCCAGGCCGCAGACGACAGACTCACCACCGAAGAGGGGAAACCCATTGATTACGAAACGACGCCGATCGGTGAGATGAGCGAGTTCGAGGGCTATATCGACTGGCGCATGGATAATCCGTCCGATGATGTAATGACAGAATTTCTAAATGTCGAATTCGTCGATGACACAGGGAGTACACGCAAATTGCGGCGGGAAGAGATTCTTTCTTTTTGCAATGTGCTGGCGGGTGCCGGCAATGAGACCACGAGCCGGCTGATGGGCTGGAGTGCAAAACTTCTCGCCGACCATCCCGACCAGCGCAGTGAATTGGCCGCAAATCCTGCACTGATTCCAAACGCTATCCAGGAAATACTACGGTTTGAACCCGTGGGCCACTCCACTGCCCGGTATGTCACAAAGGACGTCGAATACTATGGCACAGCGGTACCTGCCGGCAGTGCAATGATGCTCGTACTGGCCTCGGCAAATCGTGACGAGCGGCAAATTTCAGACCCTGAGCGCTTTGATATTCATCGCGACAGGACCACCCATATGACTTTTGGCTACGGCATTCACGCCTGCCCCGGGAACGCATTGGCGCGCCTGGAGGGGATGATTTTCCTTGAGGAAATGTTAAAGCGTTTCCCCGAGTGGGATATCGACATGGGCAGGGCTGAACTCAGTTGCACATCCACGGTACGTGGTTGGGAAACGTTACCCGCCTTCGTCAGGGCAAAATCCGCCTGACCGATAAAAGCTGCCTACATTACAGTATATTGCCTTTCTCCAGGACATCCTGGGGTTCTAGTGTTGAATTGCGTGGAAGGACGCTGACCCGACTGCTTGAGGAAGGCCAATTGGGCACGTTGAGAAATGTTTCACTGCCACCTCGAGTAAGCAGAACAACCTCCACCGTACCAGTGCCTCCCGACACAGCTGGGATGAACACATCGACCCCGGTCAACACATTCAGGCCGTCAATGAACAACTCGTCGCTCAACGCGCCCTGCTCACCGCAGAATTCTCGCTGGCGGAATATCACCAACCCCGTTGAATCATCCGCCCTGGGCAAAAGGGAACATCAACTTTCATCGTTATTATCCTTTGCGATCAGCGTTTTAAGTACCCGCGAGTACCCGCGCCACCACTATTGACACACTCGGCCTCATTTACTATGTTACATAGCGTATCATATATATTTACTATCTATGAGAGCCAATAAACACCGGAAATCAAAGTCACCACCCGACTAAGGCCAGCCTCATCACTCGCAGGTTCAAAGCCCTACACCCGACCCTCAAACCAAGGTGAGCTAGAAATGCAGACCAACGACCAAGGTGCTTTCGGTTTTGCGGGACGTGTCGTTCTGGTAACCGGGGGGGGCAGCGGCATCGGTGCAGGCATTGCCGAGATGCTTGCAGAGGCTGGCGCCACCGTCGTGATTGCCGATATCAACGCGGTGCAGGCACAGCGTCAGGTAGACGCCCTACTCCAGGTTGGGCACCAGGCCGGTCATGTCCAGGTCGATCTGGCCGAAGAAGACTCAATTGTGCGGGCCTGTGATGAGGTTGTCGCCACCTACGGCTCACCCTGGGCACTGGTAAACAATGCGGGATTACAGGACCGCCAACTACTTTTAGACGGTACCGCGGCAGAGTGGGACCGTGTTAACGCTGTGAACGCACGGGGTCCGTTTCTGATGACACGGGAGATCGCACGAGCGATGGTAGACCGAGGTGAAGGGGGACGGATCGTCCATATCGCCTCAGCTGCCCTGATCGGTTCGCTGACCAGAGGGCACGCAATCTACGCCGCCTCCAAGTCTGCGCTGCTCGGCCTCATGCGCGCCAGCGCACTGGAACTCGCCGAACATGCCATCACTGTTAACACCATCCTGCCCGGGGGAGTCGCAACTCCCGGGGCAATAGGAGCAAAGGGGCCAACGCCGGAAGGTCCAGGGCGGCGGAGACCACCACTGGGCATGTGCGAGCCGCGCGATATCGGGGCAGCGGTGCAGTTCCTTGCCTCTCCTGCCGCGAGATCGATTACCAATCAGGCCTTCGCAGTGGATGGGGGTTGGTCGGTAACATGAATGCAGGTAGCCGATCCCAACGAATCGCGGGGTAAACCTATACGAAAACCCGAGTAATTACTCCCGGAGGTTCCGAATGCACGAGACCCAACTTAACGACCATGTGGCCATTTGCGAAACCAAGGCGCGATATTGCCGCACACTGGACACCAAAGACTGGGAAGGCTACACAGACGTCTTCACTGAACATTTGGTGCTCGATACCACCCCCGCCGGCGGTTACGAGGTGCATGGTCGCGTGGACGCAGTGCGACTAGTTCAGGAATCGCTGGATAACGCCAACACTGTACACCACGTCCACTCTCCCGAGATTCGCATCGATAAAGATACCGCGGAAGTCATTTGGGCAATGCAGGACCGTGTGGTCTGGAGCCCAGGGAAAGCCGAGAAAATGGGCAACCAGGGGCATACTGGCTACGGCCACTACCACGAACGCTATGTCCGATGCCCAGATGGTCGCTGGCGCATCTCCCATCTGCGGCTGACACGATTGCACGTCGATGTGCACCCGGGTACGACGACGTAACAAACAATATTATTCTGAATTTCAAAGCAGATCATTTAAAGAACCAGGCATCGCCACTGCGAAAATGGAGTAGCTGATCATGAACAATTCCAATATCCAACGCGCGCTTTCGATTAGCGCTGCATATGCACTCAGTCTTACCGTTCCATTGAGCACACACGCCGCTGCGGAGCGCGCCGTTTTAGAAGAAATTGTGGTAACTGCAAGGCGGATTGAGGAGAACATCCAGGATGTTCCCATCTCTATTGCTGTTTACACCCAGGCACAACTCACCGACCTTAATGTCACAAGTGCAGTGGATCTCGCAACTATCACACCCTCGGTTGCAGCCAATCCCTCTTTCGGCTCCGAGAACGCCAGCCTTGCCATTCGGGGTTTTAATCAGGATATCGATACGGCACCGTCTGTCGGCGTCTACTTTGCCGACGTTATCGTACCGCGTGGCGCGACCCAGGGAACCGGATCCCGTGATGTTCTCCTGCCGGGAAGCATGTTCGACCTGCAGAACATTCAGGTACTGAAGGGGCCTCGGGGCACCCTATTCGGTCGTAACACAACTGGCGGTGCGGTTTTGCTGGTGCCACAGAAGCCGAGCAATGTACTGAGCGGCTACGTGGAAACTTCAGTCGGCAACTACGATATGCAGCGTCTCCAGGCCATGGCCAACGTGCCGCTGGGTGATAGTGCCGGTCTGCGTATAGCCGCCGACCGGCAGCGGCGGGATGGCTACCTTGAAAATACCTTGAATTCCGGATCGAAGGATTTTGAAGACCTCAACTACGAGGCTCTGCGCGTCAGCCTGGTCTGGGATATCACAGAAAATCTCGAGAACTACACAGTAGCGTCGCACTACAAATCTGATACCCACGGGACTCTGACCAAACTGATCGCCTGTAATCCAACCGGCTATGACCCAGTTAACATCGTTACAGGCCTTCCCAATTTTATCGGCGGTCTCTCCTGCGGCCAGCTCGACTCGGAGGCATCGCAGGGCGCGGGCTTCCACGACGTAGCCACCCCCGCCAGGGGCACCTCACTCATCGAGCAGTGGCAGGTAATCAACACTACAACCTGGAATCTGGATGAGACGCACAGAATCAAAAACATCCTCAGTTATGGCGAGTACCAGAACACCCAGCACACGCCGTTGTTTGGCACAAACTGGCAGGTCGAGACGCTGCCCCCGCCCTACCCTGCGCTCTTCTTCCGCGATGTCCCGCAAGTCTTTACCGGTATCAACGCGGCGCCGGGGCGCCATTCTGCAGATCAGTCCACCTACACTGAGGAATTACAGTTACAGGGCTCTTCACTGCAAGAGCGCCTCACGTACCAGATCGGGGTCTATTTCGAGTGGAGCGACCCGGAAAGTGACTCAGGCAACCAGTCGGCCACACTGTTGATTTGCGAAGACTTTGCCAGGCTTGAATGCATCGATCCACTCGGGAGCGCTTTCACGCCTCTGGCCGGAATGCCAATCAACATTGGCGCTGCCGGAGACGGCATAGGCCAGACCACGTTCCGTAATCAAGGCCTCTACGCGCATTCAACCTATGACTTCACCGACCAGCTGAAGCTGACAACTGGCATTCGCTACACATGGGATGAACAGAAAAGTGATCGCTATGGCTTCACAACAGTGTTCCCAGTCACACCGCCTTATGCTGGCGCGCCAACCACGAATTGTACGGATATTTCGACACAGCCAACCTGCAAGCAATCCCGGGAATCAAAGTCCGACAAACCCACCTGGCTGGTCGGACTAGACTATTTCCCCGTCGACGACGTGATGATTTATGGGAAGTATGCTCGCGGCTACCGTGCTGGTGGCATCGTCTCCCGGGGGCCCTTTGATTACAGCACATTCGACGCCGAAAAGCTGGATAGTTACGAGCTGGGGCTCAAAACCAGTTTCCTGGGGGCCGTTAGAGGAACGTTCAATGTAGCGATCTTTTATAACGAGCTTTCCAATCAGCAGTTTCAGATCGGCTTTGGACCCGGTATTGATGAGAACGGCAACGCCTCCACCGTCGCACCGACAACCGGTATCGTGAATGCGGGCGAGTCGACGATATATGGCGCGGAGATCGAGGCCTCATTAATACCCATGGAGGGGCTCATCCTAAACTTGAGCTATACCTTTCTCGATACGGAAATCAAACAGCTCGACGAAATAGCGACCATCGATCCGCTTTACCAGGCAGACAATGATGCTATTGAACCCGGATCTCCGATCTTCCAAACACCGAAAAATCAACTCAATCTATCAGCAAATTATGAGCTGCCACTGGATGAAGGCTTTGGCCGTATCTCCCTGGGGCTAACATACGTCTATATAGATGACCGGTTGACCACCTACACGTATCAGGACCCCGAAGTATTGGCTATCTACGGCGGGGATCTGGGTCAGCTCTCCAGCATTGAGCTCTGGAACGCCAATCTGAACTGGAACAATGCGGCTGGGCTGCCCATAGACTTGTCCTTTTTCGTCACGAACCTGCTCGATGAAGAGTATTACGGATATGTGCCCGGCCTGGGAGCCAACGGGCTTGAGACTGCGGTACTTGGGCAACCGCGCATGTACGGCCTGCGTTTGCGGTATCGACTTGGGGATGGTCCATAAAGGCGCTAGGCCCGTGTTAAATCAACATGCAGATCTGCCAATCCACGGATGATGTAGCTTGGTTCATATTTTAATATGCGATCATCAGGCGTTCCGTGCTGCTCCTCATTAAGAGAAATATGGGATGTCTGTGCCAGGAAATGCTCCAAAATAACGACCACTTCCGCCCTGGCCAGAGGCGCGCCGGCACAGGTATGCGCACCACGACCAAAGGCCAGATGTTCACGAATGCGTGGTCGGTTAAACTGGAACTCATTGGGATTTTCCCAGCGGCGGGGATCACGGTTGGCCGCTGCCAGTCCCACTATAATGCGTTTGCCGGCCGGTACGAGGACATCACCAATTTTGGTATCCCTAACCGCCAGCCGAAATGTCGCCTTGGTCGAGCCTTCCAGGCGCAATACTTCTTCCAGTAATCCCGGAATCAAACTTGGGTCTGCTCGCAGAGCATCCTGAAGCCCTGGCGTATCGGTAATAAAACGCGTCGCATTACTGAGTAGCTTCGCACTTGTGTCTTGTCCCGCCCCAAACATAAAAGTGGACAATTTAACCAGTTCGACCAAATCCGGCAGGGACCCATCAGGATAAGTAAAAGCGGCTAGCTCGCTCAGAATATCCTCACCTGGCTTATCGCGGCGGGCTTGAAGATACTCGAAGAAGAACATACCCATAAATTCCAACGGCGAAGGACCTTCCGTCTCCGTACTTTCCATATCACCCGGCGGTGGTGCCGCATCTATGACTTCCCTAAATTTGTCTCTATCTTCCGAAGGCACACCCAGTAGATCTGCAACAACCATCGTGACATAGGGTGTGGCAATGCCATTCACCATTTCGCAATGACCATCCGCAACGGCCTCTCTTACCAGTCGGTCAGAGTAGCGGGTCATAAACCCCTTGTTAGCCTTCAACCTAGTCGGAGTGAACAAGCGGTTAACAATGGAGCGCACTTTGGAATGCAACTCGCCATCGTAGGCGACTACCAGACCGTAGGGGTCAATTTCCGCCCGATGAGCCTCCAATTGCTCGGAAATATCGCTCCCCACAGGTTCAAATGGCAGCAGTTGTGCGGCGCCAGAAGTGCTAATGACAGATGAAAAATCTTTATTGTTTCTCAGTACTTCCACTGATTCTTCATAGCCAGTGACAAAAAGCACATCATGGGTTTTCATCTGGTAGACAGAACCCTGAGCCCGAATTTCTTCAAAGTATTCATAGGGATTTAGCAGTACAGAGAGATCCGTAAAGTAATCACGCTCAATAAACTTAGTGCTAGTCATGCTTTACTCTCCCGCGATGCAACTTACCTGGAATGCGACTTACCTGGAATGCTATATGCCCAAGGGTTGGAAACCATCCACATGGTGCGCTAATTTCCAGACGCCGTTTTAACCTTCTTCAGCAACAGTGACCCGCATTCGATCGTGTTTATCCGTTAATCGAATCTGGCAGGAAAGACGGGAATAGCCATTGCGATTCTCCGAACCAAATAGCAGCCCATCTTCATCCTCAGTCAGGGGTGGCAGTTTTGCCATGGAAGTGGGATCAATGTGAACATGGCAAGTGGCGCAGGAACAAATCCCGCCACAAATGGCCAGGAGCTCATCTATTCCCCCATCACATAAAGCCTGCATCAGCGTTATTCCCTCAGAGAACTCCACAGGTTTTGCCTCACCATTTCTCTGGGTAACAATAATTTCTGGCATTGAGAGCCTCCTGAAATTGCGTGGCTGCGAAGTGCTGTAGCAGTGCCTGTTAATCGACTGAATATTTTATGTGATACTACGTGTATCATATATTTTTTCATGTACCTGTCAACGAAAATACCAGTGATCTCAGATATTTAGTGAGAATACTCCGTCTGGAAATAGGTATAATTCCGCAACCTAACAAACAATCGATAGCAATGATAAACCGAGCCGAAGCGCCCACACACGATAAAACCGACGCCAGAAAGATCCGCTCGCGGGATGCGCTCTATGCCGCCTTTCTTAATTTGCTGGAACAAAAGCCCCTGGAACAGCTATCCATCCGCGAAATCGCCGCAGCGGCTGATGTGGGGCACGCTACTTTTTATCGTCATTACCGTAGTAAAGAAGCTCTGCTGGATGATCTGGCCGCAGACGAGATACGTCGAGTGGTCGACCTATCCCTGGAAGTTATGTACATTGCCGATAACAAGGCAGCATGCCTCGCACTGTGCAGCTACGTGTACGAACACCGCACCTTATGGACTACCCTATTAACCGGGGGAGCGACTGCGACGGTAAGAGAAGAATTACTGCGCATATCCCGCGAAGTGGCAGCAGAAACACCGGCGACCCCCAAGGCCCAATTACCCAAAGAGCTCAGTGTTATTCTGACAGTCACCGCGATGATAGAAACTCTTTCCTGGTGGTTAAACCAGGATGAACCCCTACCCGCTGAGAAAGTGGCCAGCTATATCGATCAGATAATTACATCCGACGCCTTCGTTTGACTGGCTGAAGTTTCTGAGTGCCACTTACTGCACGATTAGTACATCGCTAGTTGAGGCGTAATTTGGCTATGGCTTTCGGCAAGTGGAAAATGGGAGAACTGATCCTCTAGGTCCCATTTTCACCCGTTGGATCAGAGTTTACTGCCAAGAGCCTTAGACGACTCCCAGCACATATGTCCTATTTGAGGATGTTCGATTGATCGCCAGCCGTCTGTATATCTTTGGCGTCCTCTTCCAGGATAAATCCGGACTGGAGTGCAGACTGAGTTGCGTCATTCCACGCCGATCTAAAGTTTTCATGGGTTTGGTAAGTTTCGAGCAGTTGTGCTTCAGTAAATGGCACGGTGATACCAAACAGAAAACAAAACACGCCGGTTCCGCCACTCAGCTGACCTAAGCCGTTGATTCGTGCCACAGGGGCATCGACCGCAGGGGTGCGAATACCGCCAAGTACGTTGCCGAATTCGTCCTCTTTGTACACAAGTGGGCTGATACTTACAGTCTCTAGGCGCGACGCGTTGGAAGGTACTGTGCCATCGACCAGCCAGTTATTCAGTGATCGGATTAAGGCTCGCATGACAAAAGTTGCCGGCCCGGTGTTGATTGGCGTTGCACAGCTGAAGCCGTCGCTGGGGTCCGACGTTGGATTGCGCATGGATTCGAACCACTCTGCGACCGTCTCTGGCTCTCCCGTATCGTCCTGTGCCTGCATTAATCCATATTGGTCGAAGTGCGCGGTTCCAGCCACTTCCCATAAACGAAACAATGGGCCGTCGTCTTGGCGGGACACCACACTGCCTTGATCATTCTCATTGGCAAAGACCATAACGGGATCGGTGAGATCATCTCGAATGTAAGAGGGCGAAGGAGCTGCCACGGTCTCCAATGGAGACTGGGTCAGTGGCGAACCCGCCCCACTGCGGCTATGCACCACAAAGGCGTCGTACACGTCTGCCAGCGGGTGCGCGGCGTTGATATACGTTATGAGACGTCCAGCGGACTGAGATTCTCCTGCAGCCATCACGCGCTTCGGTATTAGTCCTCCCAGCAACAAGGAAAACTGGTCTCGAACGGCTTGTCCCGCTTGGGAAAATATATCGTAAGAGTAACTGTCACCGGGGTGAAGTAAGCTTTCGTATCGAACTGGATCTCCCGCAGCTCTGCAACCCGGCCCCGCCATTGGACAGGTGAGCTGTCCTAGCCCGACGGCCTGCGCTGAGACTCCCACCCAGGAGTAGCCTTCTCGAATGAGCTCCACATGCATATGTTGCCAGTCGGGGCTTGCGTCTACGCCTCCGCTAACGTTGAACCACTCCACAACAACGGAACCGTTGAACTTACTGGGATCGATCGGTCGATTCACGACCATCCGTGTTTTATAGAAGGCGGGTGAAAAAGGTTCAACTGACCATTTCCCGTCGCTAAGGATTGGGTCTACGGGTGTGTAGGCGTCGGCGGTCCCTTCGAAAAAGAATTCTAATTGCTCGTAGCCAACGTCTCCCAAATTAAACGCAGCGTGTCCGAAGACCACAGGTATGCCATTTCCTCCGCTGGCAATCGTGACGGACGCTGCCGCAGCTTTTCCGCGCGCCTTCTGAGGATCGGCTGGAGATAACGAATCGCCGCTATCCGAGCAGGCGCTTAGAAATAGCGCTAGTGCCGCTGCGTAAAAAGAGAACGTGATCATCTTGCTAGTAATATTCATTGTTATGGTCCATTGCGATCGGCGGGTCAAATGCTTACGCGAGTATATGGTTACTTCCTTTTGGCAGTATAGCCGCTCCCAGCTCCGCTTTATCGTAACGAAATCAACGAGACTGACCCCTTGATCTACTTGATCTTTTTTGGGATCGTATTGGATCGACGACCACATCGATATATACAGTACCGCCCAGTAGTTGGAGCGCACACCTACTGCACGACCACACCAACTTCCTTGAAGTTTTGCACGAGAGTCAGATTGGCAGGATTCAAGAGTCCGTCGCGCTGCCCATTCACGGTCAGCCGAATGGCGTAAGTGCCCGGCGCCGGGAAGGTGATCGTGCGGTTGACGTTGACCAGCGGCTGCGGCTTTTCGACGACCGTCGCCGGGTCCGCGGTGCCGGCCACGGTCCAGTTATACTGAACGACCTGACCGGTCATCGGCGGCATCTCGATCCTGGCGGCCAGGTTCACTGGCTGATTCACACCGACCACCGCGCGAGCGCCGCCATTGGCTGTGAGGTTCATCACCGGCTGCAGGCCGTGTCGGTCGGCCGCCTGCGCTGCAGGGACAACCTGGCCATTACGGAGGGTGTAGCTTGTCGAATGCGGCGGCGCGATGCCCTTCTCGGCCCAGGCCATCAGGTCCTGCATCGACTGCTGGAAGATGCCCGGCTCACCGGCGCCCTTGGCATGGCGACCGTTATCATGGAGGTAGAAGCGCATCATGTCGTTGGCCCTGGCAGGTCCCAGGGTCTTCTGAATCCGCTCGGCGTAGCCCACGTTGAAAATAGGCCAGGACAGATGGTCCGCCATGCCTTCCAGAACCATCACCTTGGTCTTGATATCTCCGGTTTCGATACGGCCGCCCATCGTACGGTAGTTGGAGTACGAGAGCACACTGATGTCCTTCCGCTGGGGGTATTTGGCCGACCCGTCGGCATGCCGGTACTGGTCGTGACTACGAACCCCGGGGATGTTGCTGTGGCGCGGGTAGTAGTACATTGCCAGGATGAATCGATTGTTGATCCGGATCTTGCTGCCGACCCTCAGAGCGTTGAGCAGGACCCGGCTATTAGTAATGGGCGACGTGCCCCCGAAAATATCCTTGTTGGTGCCGATCAGCGTCAGCGTGCCCGTAGCTGTATCAAGTTTGCCCATAAGGCTGAACCGACGCTTATTGTCTGTAGGGACCCCCACCGCTCGGGCCGGGTCGATCAGGCGCGTCTTGCCGTCTGCGGCATAGACCCAATACTCCAGATAGTTGTCGCCGGTAGTACCCAGTGCTGGGAACGTCGCCGGATCGAACTGGATCGCGGTCGGCGCGCCCGCCATGTCGTGGGTGATGCCAGTGATCGTCGCCCAGCCGTCGACATGGGCGGCCCTCAGGTAGTTCGGCGGGTTGGCTCCTGCGTGGCCGGGCCTGGACCAAAAATCGTCCTCATAGCTTGGGTCCGCGAGGCGGATGTCGATCGGGTCGACGAGGGGCGTGAGCATGGTGAAGTGCTTGCCGATGATTGCGAGAGGGTATCCGGCGGCGAGAAACTCGTTCAGTACTGACTTCTCCTCCTCATTGAGCCCGGCATAGATGTCGCCCGTGCCGCCCGGGACGGCAGCCGCGGCGATTGCGTCGCGCTTCGCTTGGGGAATCGCCATCGTATAGTGCGCCTGCCAGTAGAAAGAGTGGTACGGGGCATCGCCGCTGGTCCCGATACACTGCGGCTGCACGCCGTCCCATACGCCTGTCACGTTCTCGGCCGCGGCCATCGCCACCGTGCCACCACCGCTGCATCCCCAGAAGTAGCTGTAGGTTTTGGCGGTGTTGCCGTAGAGCTTGTTGGCATAGGCTTTGGCGACCTTGGTGGCGGCAGCCTCGTGGCGATGGCTCGCGACGGCGTTGGGTACGCTGGCGCTCATCCAGTTCACGGAAAAGGCGCCGTTGGTGAAGGCCATCCGATTGTCGACAACGCCTCCCCCGGTCGGATGCTGACCTTCGAAGGAGCGGTTCTGCCAGAATTGCTTTGCCGGGAACCTCAAGACGTAGTTCTGCTGAAAAGTGGTCGGACTTTGGCGCACGCCGGCGGGCAGGGCTTCCACGGTCTTCGTGGCGGGGAAGTGCCCCGTGACCTGGGTGTAGGGAATCAGCGGACCGTCGGGTACCTGCAAGGTCAACTGCTCCGTTGCCGCGATGACGAACGTGTTTTCGTTGTAATCCGGATCGGTGCAGGTCCCATCGATGAGCAACTGCGGCTCGACACCGGTGTCCCTGTTCATCTGGCTGGCGGGGGCGAACTGGCATGGAGCCGCTACAGCGGGCAATGCAGCCAGGCCCAGCACGAATGCACTAGCAGCGGCAGCAAATTGCATAAGCTTCGACCAAGCAAACAAACGCTCGACCGAAGCTTTCGCGCGAGGGGGTTCAGCGAGATATTCAACCATGATATTTATCCTTTCCCATTCCTCGACAGCTGGGCATTGCCCTATGCTGCCACACCAAACGCCGCTGCGACTCGAATCATGAAGTGTAGTTCATTCGATAATCATTGTGCGCCGTCACAACATTCATCGCCACGCAACTCAGGTTATCGATCTATACGATAATGGACCGACTCCAGAGTTCCCTGGAAAGGGAAAGGCGCACGGTACTCTTTGGAAACAGCGGTGCGCTGGTCACGCCCAATATCGAGCCCCTCCCAGGTGCTTTTGGGCACCGGCCGCAGAAACGGCGCGCTGCCAATGACTTTTCCATCGACAAGTAAGGTCATTTTCCCAGTTCTCAACCCTCGATGTGAGAAACTTCCATCACTGCTCGCTTCGCCGTTTTTCTCACTCTGTTTATCGTTTTCATCCCGGCTGAATTTTGCCTGCAACTCTATACGACCTTTCGGCAAAGGCTGACTGGAGCGCACCTGCGTGTACTCACCACCAATATTGGCACCGTAGTAAAGGTGGTTATCTTTTATGAAGAACGTGTAGCCCACATCGTAGCCCCCCATAGCGGCAAGCACGCCCTCCTGCTCGGTGCTGTCTCGATCAGCGTTAGCAACAAGAGTGAAGTTACGTCCATAGAGGAGAGGGGCATGGATATTATGAATGGTGTCGGCGCCAGGATTGTAGTCGTAGCGCTTATAGTTAACGGACCCCATTCGAGCGAGAGAGCGAAAGGCTCGCTTGATTATCGGCTCGTCATGGATCGGTAATACGTTGTAGCGCTCCGCAGCCTCCCACCATTTCTTTTCGAGGACTTTCACCTTCTCGGGAAATTGTGCGGCAAGGTTGTTGTTTTCCGAAAAATCTTCATTCAAGTTATACAATTCCCAATCGACGGAATCATAGGGCTGCCCCGGTTTTATTCGGGTGACTATCTTCCAGCCATCTGCAACATAGGCGCGATTAGCCTCCAACTCATAGTACTGTTCTGTTTTCCGACTCTTGTGGGGTGATTCATTAAACGTATAGGCCATTGAGGTTCCCTCAATCGGCCGCAGTGACTCACCGCGGAATGAAGCAGGCATGTCGATGCCGATTGCTTCAAGAATAGTCGGGGTAATATCGTTTATATGATGAAACTGTGGGCGTATCTCACCGCCCTCCTCTATTCCCTGCGGCCAATGAATAATCAACGGGTCGCGAACTCCACCACCATGCGTGGTTGCCTTGGCCAACTTGAAAGGTGTATTGCTGACCTGAAGCCAACCGTGGGGATAATTGGGGTGCGTTTCCGGTCCGCCAATCTTGTCGATGTCGCGCATAT
Source organism: Halieaceae bacterium (assembly GCA_047618115.1). Lineage (GTDB taxonomy): Bacteria > Pseudomonadota > Gammaproteobacteria > Pseudomonadales > Halieaceae > CALJGI01. The sequence continues at coordinate 28,196 of JBLHKV010000001.1, forward strand.
TTTTTTCGGTGGTGTCTGCTATCCCATTAAAGTAACGGGTTGCCATTGTAGTGCCGACGGTACCTGTCTCCTTGCTCGCCCCGTTATCTGAAGTGACGACGATAATCGTGTTGTCCAGCTCTCCCGACTCTTCCAGATAAGCAATCAACTTGCCGATTTGCTGATCGGTATTGTCGAGATAGGCCGCGTAGTTTTCCTGCAATCGCGCAGACACAAGCCGCTCGTCATCCGCAAGCTCGGACCACGGCTTTACCTTTGGATAGTGGGGTGTGAGCTCAGTATTCTCCGGAACAATTCCCAGCGCCTTCTGCTTCGCTAACCTCTTGCTCCTAATGACATCGTAACCCTCGTCGTAACGGCCTCGGTATTTTTCCCTGTCCCGGGGCAGTGTGTGGTGAGGCGCATGAGTGGCCGTCGTTGCGTAATAGAGAAAAAATGGCTTGCTTCGACTCGCAGCTCGCTGTGCCCTGAGCATGTCGATCGCCTGCTCTGTTATCGCATCTGGAAAGTAAAAGCTGCCATCCTGCGGGACATCGATCACACGATTACCCTCGTAAACGTACGCGGGATTCCACTGATTGCTCTCGCCATCAAGTATGCCCCAGAACTGTTCAAACCCACGCTGCATCGGCCAGGAATCGAACGGCCCGGCCGCCGACAGATGTGCCGAGTTCGTCAAATGCCATTTACCGACCATAAACGTGTTGTAGCCGTTTTCACGCAGGACCTCAGGCAAGGTCATCACGTCACTGCGAATCTCGCCGCGATAGCCTGGAAATCCGCTGTTCATGTTTGCCAGCCATCCCACACCTGCTGAATGATGGTTCAAGCCGGTCAGGAGAGCCGCCCGAGAAGGAGAACAAACTGCCGTCGTCGTAAAATTGTTGTAGCGCAGCCCTTCAGCCGAGAGTCTATCGATACCGGGTGTGTTGATTTCAGATCCAAACGCACCAAAATCTGCAAACCCGGTATCGTCAAGTATGATGACCAACACATTGGGGGCACTTTCAGGTGCCGAAGGCTCTTGCTCCCAAACAGGCTCTGCGTAACGGCTGGAAGTAGGCTTGGCGCCTTCGTTTAAAGAAAATGCCAGCTCCGCCCTTACAACAAGAGAACAAAATAAAACGGCCAGCAGTGCGACAGAGAAACTGGTTCCGCTCCTTCCGTTGTTAGCGCCCGTGGCGACCACCGCCTTGCGAGTAAGATCAAACATATCCTGTGGCACGCTTCAGTCCTCCCTGCCAGGGTCTACCGGGTGGACCTTGAGGTAGTCCGCGAAATACGGCTCGAGATCCTTTTTACTATAGCCCCACTCTTCCAGCGAGTAAGAGTGCTTGCCAAAGCGGTTCTGCGGGTTTTCCTGCAGCCATTGTTGCATTCCGGATTCCGCCGCTTGCGTCCACTCATCCCCCAGCCAGCGATAAACTTTTTTCAACGCTGCGACAGGATCTTGCATCAGGTCGTCGTAGTACAAGTTGTAAATATCGTCCGGGCGCTGTTTAGCCATCTCCAGCGGGCGCCGCAGATGAAGAGAGAGTTGCAGCGGCCATTTACAGCGCATGTAGTCCGCATCGACGCTTTTGTTAAACAGCTTCAGCGCGTTAGCGCGCATGCTGAATGAACTGGCAAAAGCCGCATAGGGGTCGCGGTGAGTCCAGATCACCTTCGCGTCGGGGAAGGTGCTGAATACATAGGGGATAAACACGGAGTCGGAAGGCATCTTCAACACCCAACGCCCCGGGTTCCTGGTTTGAAGTACCTGCAGCGCCCGCTTGCGGTGTTCGTAAGCTGAGCTCATGTCGCAATCCAGCAACCAGTCCGCATAGATGGGAGTCGGCGTCATCGCCATAAACATCATGGAACGGAAATCCTGGGCGAGCAGGTGGACGCATTCGGTGGGACCGTCTGCGGGTTCGAAGTGGGTTTTCACCCCGTCTGGGTTTTGCTTGATGATCTGCTCGTCAAAAGACTTTTCGGCCACGCAACGCTCGTCGCTGCGCAGCGCTCCGGGCGCGGCGGGTGGCGCCACGTTATTGGCTTCCCAGCGCAGCATGGAGCGGTTGGCCGGATCCGCGTCCATCAGGTAACTGGTCATGGTAGTACCGGTGCGCACCAGGCCGAGGATAATTACCGGCCGCTTGATGGGGTTCTCCAGCACATCCGGATGCTGGCGGATGTGCTCGTCAACGCGCATTCGATTGACCAGTGCGCCAACGTAGCGGCCTTTCAGCCTCTGCTCTCCCTGCTCGGTCAACAACTGCGAGCGAGCGTGATCACGAAGGAGAATCCCCAACCCCTCCTGCCAGGTATCCCTTTCCGGGTCGGGTAGCTGTGCAGTCTCGCGAGCGGACCGCACAATTTCGTCAAATGTCAGCATGCTTGCCTCCGCCTCTCTCTGGTGTGGCGCATACCGCGCGCAGCGCATACCAGTCCATCGCATCATTTACTGTCTCGGCTACTGGTCTGGGATTCCAGTGCAAATCGCGACGGGCCTTACTGTTATCCATTTCCTTAAACGCAGCAGATAAAAACACTGCGTCTTTACTCAACATCGAATCTTTAATAGCAAACAGCTTGATAAATACCTCGGCCACACTAGTGACAGCAACGGCGACTCCATGCGGGATGAAGCGCAAAGCTTCATGCTCGCCCCATGTAGTGGCCAGCCCGTAGAGATCGCGGTTACTAATGTACTCGTTCGCAATAATGTAACGCTCACCAATGTGACCATTTGTCTCTGCTGATATTGCCGCCGCTGCCACATCGCGAATATCCACCATTGGCGCACTGGTATCCATAGCGCGCGTTGCCTTCCCCGAACCCGCTTGCCACAGCGCTCCACCGTGAGGCGTGGGCTGATAGTCTTGAGGGCCATACGTATTTGCTACACACAGAGCAACACCCGGCAGCCCTTTGTGTTCGCAGTAGTCCATAAAGCGCTCCTCTGCTTGGAGGCGAGCGAGAATGTAAGCTGAAGCCTTGTCGCGCCAGTTAAATTCAATCTCTTCGGTAACCGCACCATTGGCGTTAAATCCCAGCGTACCCATGGTGCTGGTGAAGATAAAATGCTGAATGCCGCAAGCCAGCGCTGCATCCATCGCATTCACTAACCCATCCACATTGTTCTGATAAAGAGGCGTTGGATCTGACAACCAGAAACGCGCGTCCACAACACTGTAAAAAACCGAGCTGCAGCCCTGCATTGCGACGCGCAGGGATTCCGGGTCCAACACATCACCGTAGTAAATTTCTACCGGCAAATCCTGCACGGCTTCTACGCTGCTGGTCTTGCGCAACAGCACGCGGACTTTGCGCCCGGCGCTGACTAACGCTCTGGCCGTGTGACTACCTACAAAGCCACTTGCGCCCGCTACCAGTACTGGCTTCTCGTCCGGGGTTTTCATTTCGCAGGCAGTTTGAGCTTTACCTCAACCTTGTTAATCTGGCCGTTAAACACACCCTCGTGACTGTAATCCGGTGAAACTGGAACGTTAGTATCGCGCCCCGTATCGAAGGTCTCGCCATTTCCAGCCAGCATTTTCGGACGCTTGGCGATGCGGCCATTGGCCACTTTTTTGCCATCAACAAAAATACTCATTGACCCTCCGGTGGCGTCGGTACTATTAAAATCAAACTTGATTCGATGCCGCCCGGGAGAGAGCGGATGTACGGCAGCAACTCTGGATTGAGCACCGGGCAGTGGTAAGCCGGATACAGAGGCGTAAGCTACCGGTTTGCCTGCGTCCAGGTAAAAGCTCCAACCGCCAAACTTACTGCCTGCTGCTGTTATGACACCTCTGCCGCCCTCCGCCGGTATTTCCACATCGGCCTCGAGACTGAATGGAAGGTAAAACATGGGCGGCGCGACACCGAACTGCAGTTGGATGCCCTCACCCCAATAAACGTAATGCATGCGCGGCATTTCCCCGGAGGCACTGGCAGCCGCCCTTCCCCGTATCTGGCCACCCGCATCCTGTAGCGGATAAACATTGTACTTGCGAGCTTCCCTATCAAATATTCCCTGCAGCTCTTTCAGCTTTTGCGGATGGCTAGCTGCGATATTAGTGCTCTGACTAAAATCTTCGCGCAGATTGTACAATTCCCAGGTGTAGGTAGAGGTATCTGTCGGTTGCTGCACTGGCATATCCCAGGACATATTGCGCGGGGTCGTATTCGCCAGCCAGCCGTCGTGATAAATCCCGCGGTTCCCGTGAATTTCGTAGTACTGGGTAACGCGGGTTGACGCTGCACCCGCATTGTCGAAGCTGTAAAACATGCTGACACCATCGATCGGTTGCTGCTCAACCCCATCGACTCGATCCGGCGCTTTCACACCTGCCGCTTCTAACAGCGTTGGCATCACATCGATCACATGATGGTACTGACTTCTCAATTGATCCTGCTGCGTGATACGCGCCGGCCAGGAGATAACCATTCCGTTGCGCATACTGCCCAGATGCGAAGCAATTTGTTTGAACCAGGGGAAAGGCGTATCTGTGGCAAGGGCCCATCCGATCTGATAACCCTGGTAGGTGTCCTCACCTCCAAGAACATCCAGGTGATCGGCCAGCCAGTTCACGTCAATTCCATGCACGCCAGTGGAAAGATCAATCATCTCATTCACGGTACCGGCAACACTGCCTTCGCCACTGGAACCGTTATCGCCCTGGAGGAAAAGCACCAGAGTGTTATCCGCAAGGCCCATTCGTTCCAGCTCATCCATAAGGCGACCGAACTGAGCGTCCTGATAGGCCAGCTGGGCTGTGTAGACTTCCATGAAGCGCGCGAACACTTTTTGTTGTTTTATGGTCAGGCCGTCCCAGGCCGGAACCTGCTCCGGCCGGGGTGCAAGTAGCGTATCGGTGGGAATCACACCCATTGATTTCTGGCGCTCCAGAATAATCTCTCGCTCTACATCCCAGCCGTGGTCGAACTTCCCGTGAAATCGGGCAATCCAGTCGGCGGGTGCCTGGTGAGGAGCGTGCGCAGAACCGGGAGCGTAGTAAATAAAGAATGGCTTGTCGGGGGCAGCGGCTTTCTGATTGTGAATCCAGTTGATGGCTTTGTCCGCTAACTCTGCATCTAACAAATATCCCTGTGGACGATTCGGGTCCGCAACCGGGCTAATACCTTCGTACAGTGCCGGTTGCCACTGGTCGGAATCACCCGCGATAAACCCATAAAAATATTCGAACCCGCGCCCCGTAGGCCACTGATCAAAAGGCCCCGCGGGAGATCTTTCGCGTTGAGGTATATTGTGATCCTTGCCGAACATGGCAGTGCTGTAGCCGTTGTCGCGCAAAATTCTGGCTACAGTCGCTGCAGAAGGAGGGATATGTGCGGTATAGCCAGGAAAGGATGTGGGAATGTCCACCAACGTGCCCAAGCCTACGGCGTGGTGATTGCGGCCTGTTAGCAGAGCGGCTCTTGTGGGGGAACAAAGTGCAGTGGTGTGGAACTGATTGTACAGCAACCCGCGCTGCGCCAATCGGTCCAGAGTCGGTGTCGGGGCGGGCCCACCAAAGGTACTGGTCGAAGCAAAACCAACGTCATCAGTCATCACCAGCAGAATGTTTGGTGCATTTTTCGGGGCTTTTATCTCCGCAAGATTGAACGGCGTAGATTCAGTTTCACTGGGTTCAAGATTCCCCCGAAAGGTGTTGTACGGAATCGGTAGAACACTTCGGCCAACAGACTCTGGTACCTGGGAGTAGGCGGGAAACCCGACAAAAAACGACTGCAGTAAAAACGCGGCAACCAGTGCTGAAAATCTCATAAACACTCCAGGAATTTTGCTTGTTGACACCTAACCTCACACCGAGACTGGCCGCCCTAACTAAACTGATAGGACTCGAGAAAATCGCCGAAGGCTCTTACCAACCGCGCTGCGTCCGCACCGTTGATTACCCGATGGTCATAACTCAACGACAGCGGCAGCAGTTTGCGCAGCTCCGGCTTCTCCTCTGCATCAGGCACGAAGCGCTCCTGAGTGCGAGTGATACCGAGTATCGCCACTTCCGGGGCATTGATGATCGGCGTAAAAGCAGTACCACCAATATGTCCCAACGATGACAGGGTAAAACAACCGCCCGACATTTCCGTCATGGCCAGACCCTTGCCGCGTGCTTTGTCAGAAAGCGCAACAATATCTTCGGCAATTTCATCAAGATTTTTTTTATCACAATCGCGCACTACGGGAACCAGCAAACCGCCGGGCACATCAACCGCAAAACCAATATGGTAGTACTGTTTGGTGTAGAGCGTTGTTCCATCGGCACTGAGTGAACTGTTGTACTGCGGGTATTGCTGCAGAGCCGACACAGCGGCCTTCATCAGCACCGGTAACAAGGTTCTCTTGCGCTCCAGGTTGGCAACATTCCATGCCTTGCGGCGTTCTTCAAAGCTGCTGATATCAACATCATCATGATGTGTCACATGCGGAATGGAATTCCAGTTGCGGTGCATAACACGGCCAACATGTTGCTGGACGCGCCCCAGCTTTGCAGCTTCAACCGGGCCATAGACAGAAAAGTCTTCTTCTGGCCAAGGCAGCGAGGGCGGTGTTTTCTCGCTCATCGCGAAGTCTCCTTCACTGTCCCGGCAGCCATCAAATGCGCTCGATGATCATCGCAGGTGCCATACCACCCGCAGCACACATGGTTATAAGCCCATAGCGCCCACCGGTGCGCTCCAGTTCATCCAGCGCCGTACCTATTAAAATTGCTCCGGTTGCAGCGATAGGATGACCCAGCGCCATAGAGCCGCCATTCACATTCACCTTTTCACGGTCGAGATCGAGGTCGCGAATGAACTTCTCGACCACCACGGCAAAGGCTTCATTCACTTCCCAAATATCAATATCCTCTTTACTCAAGCCGGCCTTTGCGAGCACTTTTTCAGCCGCAGGCACGGGGGCGTTAAGCATTAGCGTTGGATCGTCGCCGACATTGGCCATGGCAACAATACGCGCACGCGGCTTCAGCCCGTGTTTTTCTGCGTAGTCTTTCGAGGCCAGTACGATGGCAGCCGCGCCATCGACAACACCAGAGGAGATACCAACGTGGTGCAGCGGCTTGATCTCCAGGTCCGGGTATTTTTGCTTGATCAATTCGACATAGGTTAAGCCATCGGGCTGCGACGGCATGTTGTAGAACATTTCGAATGCGGGTTTGAGTCCGGCCATACTCTCCAGCGTGGTTTCCGGGCGGGGATATTCCTCGTGATCCAGAAGTACATTGCCATCGTCGTCGCGCACGGTAATTGTTGATTTGTCGAAGCGGCCCTCTTCAATCGCTTTCGCCGCACGTCGTTGGCTCTCTACACCCAGCACTTCAAGTTCTTCGCGCGTGATTCCCTCCATCGCGGCAACCGCATCTGCACAGACTCCCTGGTTTGACTGCGGATGCACTGCCTGCAACCTCGGGTTACCCACGCCCATGCCGAGGGAGCCAACGCCAGCTTCACGCTGCTTCATACCGAACATAGTGACATAGGAGAGCATCTCCGAGCCTCCGGCAATCACCAGATCTTCCATACCCGACATGATCTGGCCGGCGGCAAGACTGGTGGCGGTGAGGCCACTGCCGCAGAAACGATTAAGCGTTACCCCGCTTGCACGGATATCGTAGCCCGCATCTAGCGCCGCCATGCGGCCGACGTCTCCCGCCTGCAGGCCAATCTGGCCCGAAACTCCCCAAATAACATCGTCTACATCTGCCGTATTGAGCCCGTTGCGCTCCTGAACAGCCGTGAGCACGGTTGCAGCGAGGTGTTCCGGGTGCATCTGTGACAGTGCGCCCTTGCCCATCTTGCCAAGCCCTCGCGGGGTGCGGACCGCATCGATGATATACGCTTCAGACATAAGACTCTCCATAGGTAAAATGACCTCGCAATGGCGCAAGCCAAACGAGAAAAACTATACACCCACGATAACCCTTATTCAACATTGTTGTTTATAATGAAACCAAAACGCGGCATAGTGGTTATCCAGCATCTGACTGTGTGGACGACAGGAGCTTCAATGAATAATAAACACGCTGTGATAGTCGGGGCCAGCCATGCCTCAGCACAGTTGGCCGGCAGCCTGCGCCAGGGCGGGTGGGACGGTAATATTTCTATTGTCGGTGACGAGGCTATCCCGCCCTACCACCGCCCACCACTGTCCAAAGCCTATCTCTCTGGAGAAAAGCACAGTGACGAACTATTAATACGCCCCGCAACATTTTATAAAAAGACGGATATTGACCTAGTGCTGGGAACACGCGTCACTGCAATCGATCCACAAAAAAAGACGATTGCGCTACATGATGGCGGGAGTATTCCCTACGACAAACTGGCGCTTACCACTGGCGCCCGGGTGCGCAAACTGGAGCTTCCCGGCCACGAACAGGAAGGTATTTTTTACCTTCGTGATTTGAACAATGTAGATCAGATCAGGACCTTCACCGGCCCGGGTAAGTCAGCGGTGATTATTGGCGGCGGCTATATAGGCCTGGAGACCGCCGCGTCAATGAGAAAGCTCGGCATGCAGGTGACAGTACTGGAAGCCATGCCCCGTGTTCTACAACGGGTCACCGCACCAGAAGTCTCCGCGTTTTACAGCCGAGTGCATGGTGAAGAAGGCGTTAAGATCATTACCGACGCTGCGGTACAGGCTCTGGAGGGGAACGGGACAGTAACGGGCGTCGCGCTAGCAGACGGCACCCGTCTGGAGGCTGACATTGTCGTTATTGGTGTCGGCGTTATACCGAACACCGAACTCGCCGAGAGCGCGGGGCTAGAGGTGGACAACGGTATCGTGGTTGACGAATTCGCTCGCACCTCAGATGCGGATATTGTTGCCGCCGGGGACTGCACTAACCATTTCAATCCATTATATGCGCGTCGCCTGCGCCTTGAGTCCGTTCAGAATGCGACGGACCAAGCCAAGACTGCAGCCAATACCTTGTGCGAAAAACTGGAAGCGTACAACGCACTACCCTGGTTCTGGTCGGATCAATATGACTTGAAACTGCAAATCGCAGGTCTTTCGCAGGGATTCGACAGCGTAATCATGCGCGGAACGGCCGATAGCGGGCGCAGCTTCGCAGCGTTTTATTTCAGTGGCGATCAGCTACTGGCGGTCGACGCGGTAAATCGCCCCAAGGAATTCATGTCCGTGCGCCGGGCTCTCAGCCAGGGTCAGTCCGCCGACCCAGAAATACTGGCCGATGACTCGGCCGATATTCGCCAGGCCTTCACACCATGATTTTTAATCTGATTGGATGAACTCCCATGCCATTAATAACATTCATTCAACACGACGCAAACGAGCAGAAAGTGCACGTAAAATTGCCGGAGGGTCAGATATGACTATTGCCCGAACATTTAGCGTTTTTCTATCGAGCGCACTGGCTTTTGCCGCGCAAGCGGGCACCTCCAACAACGAGGTCGATCAACACCAAACCGGAACCAAGTATTCCGCACTGCAACAAATCAACCGGGGTAATGTTGCCGACCTCGAGTTGGCGTGGGAATACCACACCGGTGAAGTACCCCCGAAAGATACCGCCGACAACCTGATAGCCTTCGAAGACCAGCCCAGCCTTATTGCAGGCAACCTGATCGTTTGCACAACTTCCCGCCGAATCATCGCGCTGGATCCCGCCACCGGAAAAGAGCGCTGGGCTTTCGACCCCAGGGACCGCAAGGTCGGCATGCGCAAATGTCGCGGCATCGCCAGTTGGGTTGACAAAGAAGCCCCGACAGGCAGCGACTGCAAAACCCGCATTTTTCTGGGTACGTCTGACAACCGGCTCGTCGCTATCGATGCCACCAATGGAAAAGCGTGCAGCAGCTTTGGTCAGCAGGGAATGGTCGATATTCCGTTGAGCAAGCCGGAAATATTTCCCGGCGAAGTTGTAGCCTCATCGCGACCGGCGGTGGTGAACGATGTCGTTGTAGTTGGCTCCGCGGTAGCCGATAACCAGCGAGTAGATGCACCCAGCGGTAGAGTTTCGGCGTTTGACGCCCGCACGGGCAAAGCAAAGTGGCAGTTCGACCCGCTTCCCCGCGATCCAAACGATCCCGCAGCGCAGAGCTGGGAGGCAGGAACTGCCGAAGGCTTTGGCGGCGGCAACGCATGGGCTGCCATGGCCGCTGATCAGGCGCTTGATCTTGTCTATCTGCCAACGAGTAGTGCCTCGGGAGATTTCTATGGCGAGGGCCGCGCCGGCGACAACCACTACTCAACTTCTGTGGTTGCGTTGAAAGGCGCAACTGGCGAGGTTGCCTGGCACTATCAACTGGTGCACCACAATGTGTTTGACTACGACATCCCTTCACAACCCCTGCTGATAGACTGGCCGCAGGGCGACGGATTCGTCCCCGCACTGGTGCAAAACACCAAGATGGGCTTGGTGTTTGTTTTCAACAGAGAAACCGGTGAGCCGCTGCTGCCAATCGAGGAGCGCGCGGTACCGCAGGTGGGTGTTGTCGCTGGCGAGAAGCTATCGCCTACCCAACCCTTCCCCGCGAACATGCCGTCACTTATGCCGGAAGGCTTCACTCCCGACGACGCCTGGGGTTTTACCTTTATCGACGAGTGGTTTTGTGAACGGCAAGTAAAGGAACTCAACTACGGCCCAATCTATACGCCCGTGAGTGAGCGCGGCACTGTATTCTGGCCGTCCGCCGGCGGCGGGCCCAACTGGGGTGGCGGCGCCTACGACCCGGACAGCCACATCATGGTGGTGCCGTCCAACAGGGTGCCCATGGCGATCACCTTGATTCCCGCTGGGCAGGCGGCGCCTGTCACCGGCGACACTAATAAAACTGACATTACCAAGGGCTTCAATTTCCCCATTGCGGGTTCGGCCTATCACTACAAAATAACCCCGCTGATGTCCCCACTGGGCGCGCCCTGCTCCAAGCCGCCATGGGCAGTTCTCACGGCCCTGGATCTGGTTAAGAGAAAAATTTTGTGGGAAGCGTCGCTCGGAGATATCGGCAAAATGACCGGGCTGCCGTTCTCACTGGAGTACGGTACACCCGGGGCCGGCGGCCCACTGACGACCGCAGGGGGTTTGGTCTTTATCGGCTACACACTGGACGACACCTTCCGCGCCTTCGACCTGCACACGGGCGAGGTTTTATGGCAGACGGATTTACCCGCGGCGGGCACCGCTATCCCGGTCACGTATGAAGTTGCTGGCGAACAGTATGTTGTGATCCCGGCTGGCGGCCACAGCATGTACCAGTCGACTCTGGGCGATTCCGTTATGGCCTACCGACTGCGCAAACCCTGATTTACAAATTAGACAACCGAGACAACCAGCAATGAGCGAAGCCGCTAGTTCTCCAGCCAACATCGCCCCTTATCCGTCACCTGCGGTAGGCTGGTATGCAACGATTATTCTCGCCCTGCTCTACTGGCTTTCCATTCTGGATCGCTTCATCATTTCGCTGCTGGTTGACCCTATCAAGCGAGACATGGGCATTACCGACATACAGTTCAGCCTGCTGCATGGTTTTGCCTTCGCCATTACTTTTTCGCTGTTCGGATTGGTGGCCGGCTCAATGGCAGATCGTTTCAGTCGACGTTGGGTGATATTTGCCAGCGTGTCTATCTGGTCGCTAGCCACTGCGGCCTGCGGTGTGGCGCAAACGTTCTGGCACTTGTTGCTGGCGCGCGTTGGCGTAGGCGCCGGTGAAGCAGGATTGAACCCGAGTGCGACTTCCATGCTCGCTGATCTATTCCCACGCGACAAACTGACTTCAGCCACAGCCGTTTACACCATCGGTGCCACTGTTGGTTCGGGTACGGCCTACCTCTTCGGCGGCTATATTGTTGATCTGGTTTCACAGGTCGATATCTATACCCTGCCGCTCATCGGCGAGATTCGCTCCTGGCAGGCCGTGTTTTTTATTGTCGGGGTGCCGGGTGCATTGCTCTCATTTATTATTTTCACGTTCCCAGAACCGGCGCGCAGAAACCGCATGGAGGTGACAGACAACGCCAACGGCCGCAGAAGTTTATTCGACTCATACGGTAAGTTGATAACGTTTATGCGCACTCACCCGCGCTTTTTCGCCTGCCACTACAGCGGGTTTATGTTCGCCTCCTTTATTTTGGTAGGCGGAGCCGCCTGGTATCCTGCGCACATGGCCAGGACTTTCGGCTGGGACGCAGGCCAAATTGGACTGACCCTTGGCCTCACACTGGTAGCCTCGGGGATTTCCGGAAAACTGATTTGCGGCTATAGCGTAGACGCCATGTATCGTCGCGGCCGTCGAGATGCCCAACTGCGTTGGTATGCTATCTGTCTGCTCATCGGCGCACCTATAGGCATACTCGCCACCACCAGTGGAAACCCCTGGGTTTTCCTGGCCGGAACCGGCGTGTTTTTGATCCTCCTGTCGTCGCTGCCAACCTGCTACTCTTCCGCCCTTAACCTCGTTACACCCAACGAACTGCGTGGTGCCGGGATTGCCTTTTTCTCAGCGACAGCTGGACTTATCGGCATGGCTGTTGGCCCGTTTCTGATCGCGTTCATATCCGATCGCTTTCTGGACGGCCCGTCTAGCATAGGTATGGCGATAGCAATCATGATGGCAATATTCTGCCCTCTGGCTGCAGCTATTCTTGGGCTAGGATGTCGCGCGATGCGTGAGGTGGCCGCTGTCGCAGAACAGAATGATACTTGAGTGCTGCAGGCGAACTTACTCTGCCGGGTTAATTGTCGCCGAAGATTTTTTTCGTAGCTTGGTCGATGGCCAGAATCCGGCCACGGCGAACCGCCGCAGAACTGGGCGCGTAGCCCGCCTCGTCATCTTCTAAGCCCCAGTTGTGGACGGGGCCGTGTGACAGTCGTTCCAGCGCTACCCTTGCTACATCTTCAGGCTTGGCCAAATTTTCCGGAACGGGCTGGCCCATTTTCGCGAGGGTTTCACGAAATGCCGGTGTATCAGTCTGGCCTAGAATCAGATTTAGCACATCAACGCCATGCGGCTGTAGCTCTGCCCACAATCCTTCGCCAAAACAAAGACCAAACGCTTTAGTAGCGCAATATACTGTCATGAAGCTGGAACCACCGTAGCAGGCACCAGAACCAACCAGAATAATGCCGCCGCGCTTACGGTCACGCATGAGTCCGCCAAGGTGATGACAGCAGCTCACCACAGTCAGTACATTACGATTCACCAGCCCAACCCAATCCTCTAACCGGGAGTCGAGAAAACGGGTATTAATGCTGTCCGCCCCGGCATTCGCTATAAAGAGGCCCACTTCCCGGCCACCAACAACTGTAACTATAGATTCTGTTGCATCGAGGGCGGCCAGATCCATGCTAGCTGTCACACAATCCACTCCATACGTGTTCTTAAGCTCTTGCGCCAGTACATCCAGCGCCGACAAACGCCGAGAGAGCAAAATACAATGTATACCTTCAGCGGCGACTCTATGCGCAAAAGCCCTTCCGGTACCCTCGGAGGCACCGGCTATGAGGGCCCATGGGCCATATTTTTCAGCGCTCTTCATAGGGGTTCTCCGGCGCGTACAAAGCAAAAAGTACTACTTAATGCCTTCCTGAGCGTGATGCGCAAACATTTTCATCAGATCACCTGACACTATTCGACGCTGCCCCTCTGCATCATCCAGCGGCTTTTCACCACCGAAGGATACCGGCGTAGTGTCTACGCCATCGGCTTTTGCCTTGGCCCGCAACGCACCGACAGTTAAGTCCGCGCGCTTATTGCTTGAAAACGGATCGAAGTTGAACCAGTTCATCGCGTTACCGTGGGTAATTTTGTTGATCTGCTTGTCGGTGAGGTGAGTGATCGTCTTCCACAGGTGCTCGGGCACTTCCGGCCAAAGAGTATCCGAATGGGGATAATCCGTTTCAAACGCCACCAGATCCTCGTTCATAAACTCGAGATTCTTAAGTCCGTAGGCATCGTCAATAAAACACACCATGAAGTGTTTCTTGAAGATATCACTGGGCTTCAAACCCTGGAAATTGCTGTTGGTCCACGCTTTGTGGCGGGCGTGACTGAAATCTGCGCGTTCCATGAAATATGGAATCCAGCCAAGACCGCACTCGGACAGCGCGATTCTCATGTTCGGATAGCGCTCGAGAGCTGACAGGTTCAGCCAGTCGGCAGCACCGATCGCGCTGGACATAGGCATGGTAGTGATCCACGCCTCAATGGGTGTTTCCATTGAGGCGTGCGGTACCGGATTGCCGGCGCCGATATGCAGACACATGGTGATATTGTGATCCGTAATGGCCTTCCACATAGGCTCCCAATATTCATTATGGACGCTGGGAAGACCCTGGGAAGTAGGGTTCTCATTGAGGGAAACGGCAGTGCAACCTTTGGCAGCAATGCGCTTGATCTCCGCTACCGTCGCCTCCATATCCCAGGTTGGCAGAATTGCGCAGGGAATAAATCGGCCGGGATAGGCACCGCACCACTCATCGATGTGCCAGTCGTTATAGGCGCGCAAATGTATCAGCGATAAACTCTTGTCGGCCGCTTTGTGGAAACGGCCACCATCGAAGCCGACGACTGTGCCAAAATTCAGGGATGCGGCCACGCCATTCACGTTCATGTCGTCGATACGGGCATCAACGTTATAAACACCCTTTCGCATTTGCTCCAGGGAGTTCGGCTCCATGCCATACTCTTCCATCGGGCGACCTACCACCGCGTTGAGGCCGACCGAAGGCATGAACATATCCTGGTAAGTCCAGAACGCCTTGCCGTTCTCATCGGTGCCAAACTTCGGTGCCGTGGCCAAATCTTTCTTCGACAGGTGCTTGTCAAACATATCCGGCGGCTCGGTAATATGATCATCTACGCTGACAATCACCATGTCGTTCATTTCCATCCTGCTATCCTCCGCGGCCACATCGTGCCGTTTTCATTGCTCTAGATATGAGCGGCCCTATAACCGGGCCTTACAATGCGATTTCGATCTTTTCGAGCGGTTGCTCTACCGCTTGACTGAAATCGCGAATTTCACCAACCCGCTGCGCCTGCCTGGCTCGTTCAGGTTGAAACGTATAACAATTAGGGGGCATTGTTGTGGCGTCAGACTGTTCATCCAATGGTATAGATCGACCGCTCGCCAGAATATTACCCCAGCGCAGTAGCCTCGCAGCCTCGCGCAGCGCTGGATCCAATGACTGTATCCATGCCCGCATATCAAACAGGCTGGTGCCTGCCAGTTCATCAGGTTCGATAATACTCAGTTCTGCCTCAACCCAACTGAGTAACACCTCACCTTCCATACGCACCTGCGCCCAACGCTTGCCATCGATATGATCTGAAACGAGGATGTCGTAGACGGTGGGCTTGTTATCAAAGACATGGTTTGCCGCCAGTAGGATCAGATCATACAAATGCGTACAGTTCGTATTTTTCTCACCGCGGCTTGAAAATTCAGCCAGTGGTAAACCGCTGAAGGTTTCGTGGAGCTTTAATTCTGCACCGGGACAGGTGGTCCATGGCGCTCGATGCATCTGTGGCTCAACCGAGGTAGCCATCTCACCGTCGTGGCGCACCAGTACGCTCATGCAGTGAAAATCATCTTCAACATCACAGCAAACGCTATCGGGCCCGGGCGTGATGCGGAATCGTCTTCTGAAACCCGGGAGATCGTCGAGTGGTGAGTTCTCCACTTTCTTAATCCCTCGCCAACAACAGGGCTGTTGCCAGTGGCCCGCCGCCGGACGTGGCAACGGCCAAGCGCGGATCACCGGGAATCTGGCGGTCGCCGCCCAGCCCTCGCAGCTGCACCACAGCTTCATGTGCAAAACCGAAACCGTGTAGCCGACCCCCTCCCAACTGACCGCCAAACGTATTCAGCGGCAGCTCGCCGTCGAGTGCGATCCTCTGCCCTCCTTCAATAAACTTGCCGCCTTCTCCGCGTGGGCAGAAGCCCAGTGCTTCCAGCCAGGCGATGGCCTGGAAACTGAAGCCATCGTAAAGCTGCACCGTATCAACATCCGCAGGTGTGTAGTCTGTTTGCGTCCAGAGATGTTCTCCGGTGGGGTAACAGGCCATCCACTCTGCCTGGTCCCAACTGTGTCTCTCCACTGCGCCTGCCATCGCGGCAATGCGAACTGGAGTACAGGTGACTTCGTCCACCGCTTCTCCTGCGGACACAATCAGCACAGTAGATGCGTCCGTATAGCGGTCACAGTCATACAGACAAAGTGGCGATGAGATCATGCGCGCAGACATGTATTCATCCATGCTCAAAGGCTCGCGCACCAGGGCACGCGGGTTGAGCATCGCATTGGCCCGCCCGGTGAGAGCAATCTGCGCCATCTGTTCGCGGGTTAATCCATATTTTTTGAAGTGGCCCATGGCGTACTGTGCGGTCCAGTTGGCCGCGGAAATAGCATTGAAAGGGGCTAGCCACTGTGAATATCCGTCCACACGGTCACGCCGCTGCACTGGGTATTCTTCCGGGCGGTCCAGGGCCGCCGCCTCGTACACGGTGCGGTAACAGATGACATGTCGCGCCTGGCCGGTGCGCACAGCGGCTGCCGCTGCTGTAACCGCACCTAACTGCGAGCTAATCTCCATACCGCCGGCGTACCAGGTGACGTTAAGTCCCAGAGCGTCAATCAACTCATCGCTACCAACCGGAGAAAAGCCCAGCATTGCTGCGACCCGACCGGGGTACGTCGAAACCCCGTCGATCTGGTCGATCGTCAGCCCGGATTCGGCCAGCGCTTCTTTCACTGCATCCACGGTGAGCAATAGTGGAGCGCGCTGCACCTTCCTGCCAACTTCAGACTGTCCAATTCCAGTTATAAAGGCTTCGTTTGCAGTCATATCAAGTGATTCTTTCAAACAGGGGCAGATAGATGTCGTCATGCTGCTCAAAGGTCACGCGAACCCTGTCGCCTACATCAACCTCTTCAGCCGGACAGCCAACAATATTTGTGGTGAGAAATACACCGGGTACACCATCGAGTGTTACACGTGCGATAACAAAGGGAACGTCCATTCCCGGGCGCCATTGCTGATAATTGAGCGTGAAAGTTTCTACCGCACCAGTACCGGCTACCACTTCAGGAGCGACATTTTCTGAAAGACAGTTGCGGCAAATCGGCCGCGGAGGGTGGATAAACGCCTCGCAATCGCGGCAACGCATAATGCGCAGTTCGTTGTCTGCTCCCCCCGTCCAGAACGCACGGTTATCGGCATCGAGTCTTGGTAAAGCTCGTGTCACCGTCATTTTATTCCACCCTCCGGGGCCCGCTTTATTTCCTCGCAGCCGTCAGGAAGACGGCATCAAAGCGGATAGATCAATCTGGCCCAATGTCATTCCCCCAGTGAACCCTCCATCCACCGGCAAAACAACCCCGTTTACATAGCTAGCCGCATCACTGTTGAGGCAAATCAGCGGCCCCGCCTGTTCGTCGGGAGTAGCCCGGCGGTTGATCGGCTGGATGAAGGTGTCGAGAACTTCAGCTTTAGTGGCCGATTCAAAGTGAGTCATCATTGGCGTATCGGTTGGAGCTGGCAGCGTGCAGTTAATACGAATACCGCTTTTTATCAAGGTCGATGAGGCCAACATGGTCCACACAATAATGCCCTCTTTGGACAGGGCGTAGGCATTGCCCACTGTTTCTGTGTTTTCCTCGCACCACTGCATGATATTGTCGAAGCCTTCGACACCCACAAATGCCATCAACTCTGGAATCTTGCGGCTCCACCCCATACCACCGGTGGAGGAGATGCTGGCAATCGCGCCCCCGTCCGTCATCAAGGGGACTATTTTCTCAGTCAGGTGGCGAGTACCGGCGTAATTGACTTTCATCACATCCATCGGCGGAGCCGTTTGCGGTAGCCCCGCACAATTGAACAGCGCATCGACTTTGCCGGCAAGACTGGCCACGGCTGCGTCTATCATGTCGGCTTCGCGCAAATCAACCTGGGTAAAGGAGGCAAGATTAAGCTCGCTCTCCTTGAAATCGAAACCGTGTACCTCGGCGCCCAGGTCCAACAACTGACGAGCAGTAGCCTCGCCCATTCCCGAGAAGCAGCCACTGACAACTACTCGCTTGTTTTTATAACCAAGAAAATCCATCGATAAGAACCCTGTCAAAATGGTTTGAGTGGGACCACAGCAACCCCTTTGGAAGGCAACTATTATACATCAATGGTGTTCATTAGCAATTTCCCGGTGGCGCCCTGCAACAGTCCGCACCGGCCTCTCCTGCAACGCTCAGAATGAAAATAGCACGTCTGTGACATCTTGTGGATCAAGCAGGTGTTAAATCCAGATGCATGTTAGCCAGGTCCCGAATAATGAAGCTGGGTTCGTATTCAAGCGTGTGTTTACCTGGCGCGCCATGCTTCTCTTCGTTGAGACTAATATTAGAAGTTTGCAGCAGGAATTGCTCCAGAATTACTTTAACTTCCGCCCTTGCCAGCGGTGCGCCGGCGCAGGTATGCACACCCCTACCAAATGCCAGGGCTAAACCCGATTGAGGTTTGTTCGCCCTTTTGATTCGTCGCTATAATTTGTGGTATTTAAAACACCCCAAAATAATATTGTTGATCAAAGACCGTAGCGCCGGGAAACGCCTTCAAAACGCGCTTTGAGTTGACGGATTCTTTCCTCTGGCGACACAAGCTGCGAATCCGCAGGTAGCACTTGTGCCACTGCCGAGAATTCAATGAGTTGAGTGTAGAAGGTCGTAGAATGCTTACTCATTAAACTGCGATAGGTGATATTACCGCGCTCAAACCCCTGAGTGTCTATCCAATTGTTATAACCAGGATCGCGGTGGCAAAGAATCAAACGGACTTTACCATCGCTATCAACAGCTGCACGACTGGGGGTATAACTTATCGGGCGATAGAGATAATCGAGACTATTCATAAAAACCCCATTGTTAGACATCATCCAAAAATCATCGTGGGAATCAAATTCGATCAACAGCGCCTCTTCCTCGCCCAGCTGCCAACAAAGGTGGGCAACAGCACGACCGCGTTTTTTATCATCATCACCAATGCCACCTGCGGGATCAGCGGGAAACGCATTCACGTTTACTGGGTCCACAAAGGGGCTGTACTTGTTGGGGTGGTCTGGCCAGTCATTCATTAACCCTTCTACAAATTGCCCGGCCCAGCCCATCGCTTCAATCATAGTTGCAGTCGTGGGCAAGGGTTTTGGTTCCTGCATTGCGACGCGTTCGATGTGCAGCTGCGCTGGCAGCTCATCCCAGCGGTCAAATCCCTGACGCAAAAATAATTTACGGGTATCGGCCGTCGTGGGCATCCAGTTAACTCCCTGTTCATTTCCGCCAATAAACAACTCGAAGCTACCATCGGCATCTGTAATCAGTTGATGGCCGAACAAGTTCGCCTCTGGAACATCTCCAAAGGGCTCATGCAAACTGGGAATCTGCGTACCCGGCTGCATTTCTGGTCGCTGCCCCTGTAAAGTGAAGTTTAGAAAACGAGCCGTGCCCTGATTACCCGAGATACGATAGACAGATTCGCCATCAATCCACGCCTGCCAATAGGATATATCTGCCGCGTCGCCTCCAAGCTTTCTTGTTGGTGTACAAAACGGATGTAAAACAGGATAGCGTGTATCGCGGGTTTCCAGGGCGAGATCAAAAGCCTGCCCGAGATTTTGTGTCAAAAAGCGGAAGGCATCAACGCGATGAATCGGTGAGGCAGGGTTAACGTCTTTAAAAACTTTCTCGCCCGCCTCTTCCAATTGTCGACAAAAGGTCTGCCAAGCCTCGCGCAATGCAGCATCACAGGGGCCGTCGTCGAAAGCCATATCTACATCTCCTGGTTACAATAATATTCGCGGCCCTAATACTCGCGGCCCTATCCGCCAGCGCAGTCTAGCAATAGCTGCTCAAGATTATGCACGCTGCGCTGCACGGCCTGAAGATGCCCTTCCCTATCGATTCTTGGACCGAGCAGCTCCAGATCAAAAGTACCCTGGTAGTCCTCCTGAAATAGCCAATCGATCAGTCGGGCTAAAGGCACATCCCCATCTCCAGGAACCGCCCTACCCGGGAGATTCCGATCTCCACAGACGTAATCGCTAACCTGAACAAGATCGCAGATGGGCACAGCCCGCGCAATCAGGTTTTTAAGATCAGCTTCGGTCCAGCATCCAACCAGGTCTATACAGACACCGATACCTGCCATCTCGGCCAGGCTAATGGTATCTCGCAGTGAATGGGCAATATGCAGATCGGCATACACTGGTGGAGCGTTTTCAATCATCAGGGCAATACCGGCAGCACGCGCCTGTGCGGCACAGGGTGCGACCGCCGCAGAGAAAACCTCAGCCGCCTGCTCCCACACTAAATCGCCATGGCCACCCGTTGTCATATAGATTGAACGCGCTCCAAGCTCACTCGCCATTTCAATTTGTGCTGACAGGTTTTTCCGCGGTTCTATCCACGTACTGGTATCGGATGTAAGAGGTGTTTGCGACGAAAATGGATGCACAACGGTCTCTAACTGATAGCCGCCCTGTGCAAGAGCGCTCTTGACGATATTGATATCCGCCGCATCAACCTGGGGGCCCACCAGACTGACTCTGGATACCTGCAGACTTGGCCAGTGCGCCAATTGCTGCTCCAGCGTCTCATCCATAAAACAAATATTGTTGACTGAAATATTGGGATGCATAGTTTAATTTACCTGATCAATATGTCCGGGTTGCTTGCCGGTAATACTCGCAAGCAACTAAAGTTAGTGACGGGCTAGTGAAGCGTTAGTCACGCTTTTCCACATCAAGCCCGAAACGCTCACGATAAGGCGCAAATTCTTCGTTAAGTTCATTGATGTCCGCCCCAATCATAGCGCTGGAGTAAACGAACTTTCCGTAGCGATCGCCCCTATTATTTTTTAGATACTCACGCATGGCTTGCTCCGCTGCAGCCGTCATCGGCAGACCGCAAAATTCGTAAAACCTGGTAATGGTGCCGATCGGATCCGTGACAATATCGCGATAGCGCACATGATAAATACGGGGGTCATCAACCAGCGGATTGGACAGGGTCTGTTTGATTCCCGCCCGCGTGGCCGCAAGATGGATGGCGGCCTGCTCATCGATATTCACCTGGCCGGCAAAGGCTTTCGTCAGCGTTACGGCCATGCCAATACGGGAGGCCGTAACCTGGACCGGATCACGATGAGTCCAGATTAATCTGGCATCAGGGTAGCTTGCAAAAAAAGCCTCTAGCCGCGGCCCATGAAAGCCCTTCAACGCCCAGCGTTTTTTGGGTCGCCCATGCTGGCAATGCTGGAGCATCATTTTGTGGATACGGTACTGCGCCAAATCGTCGGTAGGCAGTCCACCCACATACATACCAATGGGCGCCCGCCACCAGGCAGTGGGCGTCATCACCCGAAAGTCAAAAGCCCAGGTACGTTCACACTCAGGAAGGCCATCACCCAGCATGTCGTTATACGGATGAATCGTTAGCCACGCCGGCGCAATGTCGTTAATTTCCCGCCAATCGGCATCCGCTATAGCGTGACGCGGGTCATCGGCCTGCGCCAATCCCGGTGGCGGCGACGGGTACATCACTTCCCAAAAACGCAGGGACCGCGCATCCGGGTCCACCGACAACAAAGCGTGCAGAAGTGTCGTTCCTGAACGAGGCTCACCTGTGGCAAAAATGGGTTGTTGTATAACCTCCTCTGCGAGGCCGGGGTAAATTTTGTGATCATCAAAAAACTGCAAACGAGAGGTAAGCAGTCCATGACACACCTGGGCTGCAGCGCGCTCGCCAGCTTCATCCATATGAATTTTTCGCAGCTGATCCAGACCAAGTGAAAATCGCTCTTTGAAGCTCGGATCCCCATAGTCCTGCAGCCCCAATCCGGTCTCGGCTTTGCGTAGCAAGGTGTCGGCATCGAGGATCGATTGAACTACCAACGCTCTTATTCCCCGCAGAGCTTCAATAGCTCATCTTCGGCTTCCCGCACTTTGGCAGCGGAAAGGGCACTGTACTTGAGCCCGGCCATGCCACCGTAATCGAGAATTTTAGGCACTCGCAGACCGGCATCGACATAGCCTTTGATTTGTCTGGCTACCTGTTTTGGGGTGCCATGTGGAATGACGGCGAGAATTGACTCAGGCTCTACCTTGGCCAGCATATCAAGAACTCTCTCCCGGGTTAGCACACCGGGATCAATATCCTGGTAACCACCCCAGCTCTCCCCCATCGGGTGCTTGAAGCCAAACGTCTTGAGTGCCGCCGCAGAAATTTGCAGAATCCAGGCTTTGACCAGAGGCGCCTCAAGTATTTCTGCCAGCTCGCTGTCATCGCCGATCAAACAGGTCATGATAAAAGCCGGTACGATGGCCATCGGGTCCCGGCCCGCCTGTTCTGCTGACTCGCGGATTACCTGTAGTTTCTCGGCATATTCTTCCGGCGACCAGGCCCCGGCTGGCCACCAGCCGTCGGCATAGCGTCCGGTAAGTTTAAGCATGCGCGGACCACTGGCGCCGATCCATATTTTTGGGAACTGTCCCTCATAGGGCTCGGTATCCAGGCGCGCGTGGTGCAGTTTGAAAAACTGCCCAGAGAAATCCACCGGCCCCTCGCTGTCCCACAACAACCGAATAACTTCAAGAGCCTCCTCAAATCGACTCACAGGTTTGGAAAAGTCGAAACCGTATGGCACTGTGTTTTCAGTTTCACCACTGCCAAGACCTAAAATAAACCGACCGCCGGAAAGGTGGTCGATGGTCAGCGCTGTCTGCGCCAGTGACGACGGATGGCGGCGAACTGTATCTACCACGCTCGTAGCAATCGGCACGTTGCTGGTCAGCACTGCAGCGGCTGAGGCAACAGCAAGACCGTCCAGATTCCGATGCGGAGAAGGTGACAACGTTGCCAGGTCTGTGAATTCGGGCGTCCAGATCGAATCGGGCCAAAAGCTGACCATGTGATCTGGCAGCCAGATGGAGTGATAACGACCGCTATCAAGATTGTCGAGGACACTGAAATCCAGAGGCAGCGTGGTGCGTAAAAATGCAGCGGGTTGGACCTTCATCGATGAGCTCTCCTGGGCGCAAACAACACCTTATAGCGAGTTACTGGCAAAAGCTCTACTACGGGTTCGCTATCCAGCGACGATCCAGTAGCTATACCTGCTAGCCAGCGAGAAATACTTACGCTAATATACACCATTGGTGATTAATGGCAATTTGCGGGAATATCAGTATGGCCCTCTACACAACGATTCATTTACACAATGTGCCGGGAGATAAAGAGACAGCCTACGCCCAGTGGTTCGACACAGATCATCAATCAGCGCTTGCCCATCTGAGGGGCTTTATGCAGGCGGAGCGGTACGAGGTGGACGAAGTCCAGATCATGCCGGATATACACCAGCCATGGCGTTTTATGAGCCTGTACGAATTCGACCTGCCCTCCCCTGAAATCGACATTCCGGCACTGGGCCCGCTGATAGCGTCGGCGCGGGACGACGGTATGATCGCCGACGACGAAACCGAGCGCCTGTATTCTTACCGTCTTTACAGCGACTGGAAAGCCAGCCCAAACTGGCAGCGAGACCAGCCCTTTTCCGGCGTCAGCGTCCTTCTCGGGAACTATGTAGCCGGCCGCGGTGCCGAGTATCATAAGTGGTACGACGAAGTACACAGCGGCGAAGTCATCAATGTTCCTGGTCACGTGGCGATGAAACGCGGTGAACTCTCACCCGTACAGATCGAGCCAAAGCACTATTGCCCGGGCGATCAACTCATTCTCTGTGCCAACCAGACCGACAACTTAACGTTCACCGTCCGCGATTTTAGCGCGAGGGCACGCGGTGTTAGTCCCAGCGGGATTGCCATGCAGCCTCGATCCACGTCGGGTTCATTCGCAAGAACCGTACATTATTTCCACAAAGTGAGCGGCACCGATTTCTGGCCGGGCGGGATTGCCTACGCGGGGGATCTTACGCCCTATCAAGACAACAATTGAGCGCTCGCCGCAACCTCAACCTTTTTACGCTAAACAACATGCTGCTTCGGCGCTTGAGAAATTGAAGGAAAAACATGGCTAAAGTTATTGTTATCACAGGCGCAGGTGTTGGGCTGGGGCGAGAACTTGCGCGATCGTTTGTCAACCAGGGAAACAACGTTGCATTGCTGGGCCGCACAGCGGCCAAAGTAGAGGCCGTTGCAGAAGAGCTCGGAGACAAGGCGTTAGCTGTGACCTGCGACGTAGCCGACCCGGACTCGGTACGCGCTGCTTTCGCGGCAATCGCCAAAAAACACAAGACTATCGATGTGTTAATCAACAACGCCGCAATCTTCGAGCCATTCAAAATCGTCGATGCATCAGATCGGCAAATTATGAGCACTGTAACTGCCAATCTCGCTGGCCCCATGCTCTGCACACGGTCGGCAGTGCCCATGATGAAATCCGGCGCCCACATCATTAATGTCAGCAGCGAATCAGTTGTTGGCCAAATGCCTCACCTGTCCGTCTACCAAAGCTCAAAGGCGGGTCTGGAGCGTTTTTCCGAGAGCCTGTATCGGGAACTGGAGCCAGAAGGAATAAGAGTGTCGATCGTTCGGGCAGGCGGCATGTACGAAGAAGGCAAAACCTGGGATGTGGACATGCAGGCCAAAATTGATTTTCACCAGGCTGCCACGGCAATCGGAATAGATCTGATTGGGCGTCCTATCTCGCAATTTTCCTCAGTGCGTCAGTTGTTTCATACGCTTGTTGATCTGCCGGCGGACTTGCAGGTAGAGCTAATTAGTCTGCACGCGCGAGCAGCCGACTAGGCGGAATTTAAATGAAGATGGACGAGAACTTTAATTTTATTTAAATCACTGACAGTTGATAACCCGGTTATCGAGAGGGAAACACATGAAACAATTAGCAACGGCCCTGCTCTACATTGACGGCAAGATACGCCCTGCCGAAGGTGGTAAGACGTTCGATAACATCTGTCCCTGGACGGCTGAAATTGCAGGCCAGGCCGCCGATGCATCAGCGGCAGACGTTGAGGAGGCCATTGCCGCCGCGCGTCGCGCTTTCGATGAAACTGATTGGTCACGCCAACACAACCAGCGTCACGAACTCGTTAAGCGTTACATGGCATTGCTGCGTGCCAATCATGATCGACTGATGGACATTGCGCGGATAGAAGCTGGAGCTGCCATTGGCGCCGCCAATCGCGCGCATGTTGACTTCGCCCTCAACGGTGGGGACGACCTGGTTGAGTGTTTTAATAGAGTAAAGTGGGAGGAAGATCGCGGGCGCCGAGAGGAACATGGCGGCGTCAGCGAACGCATCGTTATGTACGAACCGTTGGGCGTCGTGGCGGCGATCACCCCGTGGAATGTGCCCCTGTATGTGAACATCGGCAAGGTTATTGCAGCTCTGCTGGCGGGATGCACGATAGTACTCAAACCCGCGCCCGACACCCCCTTGATGGGTTCAATCATGGGCGAGTTGGCTGAGGAAGCCGGCATTCCGCCGGGCGTATTGAATGTAGTGACCTCGGCCGATCCGTCCATGGCTGGAGAAATGCTGGTGGCCGACCCGCGTGTGGACGTGATCTCTTTCACTGGCTCCACGGCAGTGGGCAAACGGATTATGGAGCGCGGTGCAGCGACACTAAAACGTATCTTCCTGGAGTTAGGCGGCAAATCCGTGAAAATCATCCTCGATGATGCTCCCGACTTCCCGGTAAAATGCATGATGTCCATGGCGATATTTCATGCTGGCCAGGGCTGCGCCCTGCCCACTCGCCTGTTAGTACCACGCAGCCGCTACACCGAAGCAGTGGAAGCATTGCAAATATCCTACGGCGGGCTTGCAAGTCGCTGGGGTGACTTCGACGATCCCGAAAGCATCATGGGGCCAGTAGTTTCCAGGAAACAGCTGGAGCGCGTCATGGGCTACATAGAGCTAGGGCACAAAGAAGGTGCGCGCCTGATTGCAGGCGGTAAAACCTGCCCCGAAAAAGGCACTGGCTTTTTCATCGAGCCAACCTGCTTTGTCGATGTCACCAACGATATGCGTATCGCGCAGGAAGAAATTTTTGGACCGGTGCTGGTGGTAATACCTTTTGAAGACGACGAAGATGCTATCCGCATTGCCAATGACAGCAGCTATGGCCTGGGCGGCGCCGTAATATCTGCCGACCGGGAACGCGCAATGCATGTTTCCAAAAGCATTCGCGCCGGCAGTATTAGCATTAACGACGGCATGAGCATCACAGGCGACCTGCCATTTGGTGGCGTCAAGGGCAGTGGCGTGGGCCGGGAGTGGGGACGCGAGGGCATCGAAGAGTTTCTGGACAGCAAAGCAATCGCGATTGGCGTTACCTAAGGAATCCCGAGGAAGCTATAGCTTCTTGCCGCTGGCTCACGTGCCAGCGGCGTGTTTCGCAGCAACATAAGCCCAGGTAAACGCTGGCCCGAGACTACACCCTGCCCCGGGGTACATTCGTCCCATCACTGAACCTGTTGCCACTCCTGTGGCATAAAGGCCAGGAATCACAGAGCCGTCATCGCGCACTACTCTGCTGTGCTCATCTGTGAGTACACCGCCAAAGGTACCTACGTCTCCGGGCACGACCGGTATCGCATAGAATGGCCCCTGCTCTAGTGTGCCCAGTGTCTGTGATGACTCGCGCAGTGGATCTCCCAACCAATTGTCGTAGGCACGATCACCGCGTTTGAAGTCTTCGTCTTTACCTTTGAGTACAAAGCCATTGAACCGCTCGATGGTGGCGCTGAGAGCATCGGGCTCGACCTCAATCTCTTTTGCGAGATCGATAATCGAAGCGGCTTTTTTCAGGTAACCTTCGTCGTACCATTGCTGTGGTAATCTACTTCCGGGCATGTGGCCAACGAACATATATTTACTCATGTACTGGCTGTCAACTATCGCCCAACTTGGAATGGCCGCTACTTGCTTGTTGCGCTCTAAAATCCCCTTGCAGTACGCCACATACGATCCGCCCTCGTTCATGTAGCGCACTCCGGTTCGATCGACAAGAATTGCGTGCGGCGCCGCTGTGAGGCCCTGAACACCCGGCTTGAACTCTTCGTTCTCTGCACCAGGTGGCATAGTCGCCTGGTAACCCACAAACTCTTCAATTTGCGCAGGGGCAGCACCCTCGCTCAGCATTGCCTTGATCATCTCACCGGTATCACCCGGAGCGGCATTGCTCCAGGCGGGAGACGTGCCGGGCTGGTAACGCTCGCGCATTTGCGCGTTGTGTGCGAAGCCACCGGTATTGACCAGCACACCAAGCTCGGCAGCAACGCGCAATGTGCGACCATTTTGCCGTGTCACCACTCCCGTCACTTTGCCATTCTCAAGAATCAACTCGTTAACGGGCGACTCGGTGCGCACATCGACTCCCGCTTTAAGAACCTGTTGCAGCAACCGCCCCTGCAGAGCCGCTCCACCTCCCAGATAATGCTTGCCTGTCAGCTTGGCAATTATTCCTCGAAAAATAATTTTCAGCAGCGTGCGTTTGGATTTCCAGGAACGCTTCATATGCGGCAGTTGGCGCATTTCCTCTATGGAACCCGGTAGGTCGCCCGGCAATTTGATGAAGCTGGGGCGAAGTCTATTTTTCCATTCGCCCAACTCGTTCACGTTGAACAGTTTGGCGACAACAGTGCGTCCAGGAACTGATCCTCCCGGAGCTTCATCGTAATAATCGGGCCAGGATGACGGTCGGTCCAACTCAATCCCCTGTGCCAGCAGGAAGTCGAGCATCTGCGGCGCTTCGTTAAGGAAAACTCGCCGTCGTTCCGGAGTGGCGGCCGGGGCATCTTCCTGGTCACCCGTCACTGCATCGAGATAGGTCGCTGCACTTTCATAGCTGTCTGCAACCCCATCGCGCGCCATAAACGGATTGTTAGGGATCCACATGACGCCGCCGGACCTGGCAGTGGTGCCACCAATCAACTCGGTTTTCTCCAGAATTAACACTCGTTTACCTGCCGAGTGCAGATACAGGGCGGCGGCCATGGAGCCTGCTCCACTGCCGGCGATAACAAAATCAAAACTCTCGTCATAATCACTCATGGTTTAGTCCAGTTGCGCCTCGGCGGATTCGATTTCTGATTTCAGCCACATAACTTCGCTGAAATTCTCTCCACCGGATGCCTCTAGCAGTTGTTGGTGCGCATGTATTTTGGCCTTTAGCGATCGCTGGTTTTTAGAGTCGGCCTGCAGTGCGGTATCGATGAGATGCAGTGCCTCCAGCGGTCGCTTTTCTGCCAGATAATTTTCAGCGCGCGCTGCCAATGCGTCGGCGCCGCCCGCCAGCTCTGCGATATCTGCTGCGACGGCAGTGGCCGGAACACCGTACAGTGAAGTGGTTGCGTCATAGTGGAACCAGCCTGCGTACTCTTCCCAGATCGCACGTACGCACCAGGAAAGTTTACCGTGGGCCTGCCCCACTTTAAGTTCTTCGGGTAGAGAGACTTCACGCATCAGGGTCTGAACATCCTTGCCCGCCTGCATGCCTTCAATGGTGTAGTCGTGCACGTGGACAACAGCAGCGCGCACACTTTGTAGTGCGTCCTGAATCTCCGCTGCTCCGCGAACAACTTCGTGACCAGTGACAATCACTTCCGGCTGCAACGCGGCCACAAAGTCCAGAGACTTGATAAAACGTTTTGCGGAACGAATCTTGTCGCCACGAATCGTGTAAAGGTTTGGCATGTTGGCAAACACGGGACCGAACAGGTTGCCGGTAATTACTGTTTTATCCTGTGGCATCCAAACGACGACCCCATCCTCACTTTCGCCGCCTGACACCGCATACAACTCCAGCTGCCGACCACCCAGCTCCAACCGATAGTCATCTCTGAAGGTGATATCAGGCGTTACTTCACGAAGAATGCTCTTAACGTCCCCCCGTGTACCCAGCACAGAGGCCCATAACTTGCTGGAGCGTCTCTTGTAGAAATCATCGAGTATTTGCCAGTACTCTCGACACTGTGTGTATTGTTCCTGGGTGATAACACGAGTTTCCGGATCGCGAATCTCATGGACACCGCCAAAGTGGTCGCCGTGACACTGGGTGATTATCAGAAATTCCACCGGCTGTTTACTAACACTCTGGAACCGCTGCCGGTGTTCCTCGCCATTGCCCGGCATGCCGCTATTAATCACGACATTGCCTTGGGGCGTGGTCACCAGAATGCTATCGCTGATATCCTTGGATACCCACAGATGATCGTTCACTTCGACCAGCTGTTCTTCGCGCATGGCATTCCCCGTGAGCGCTCCGAGCGGGGTCATGCCGGCTGCCTTTTCGTCAATGTCAGACATTGTGTTCTCCTGGTTATTTTTTTCCGCTATCCATTCAGCTTCCTCTCTATCGGCCTGTGTAACCGCACAGCCGCACAAAGCAACTGATAAAAGGCAGGCTGAAAATTTTTGCAGACGGTGCATTTCTGAATTTTTCCTAAGCAAGGTTTTTCATTAACAGATCGGCAAGCCCGAGCTCATAGCTGTCGTGACGCCTGCCTAAATGTTCGTTCAGCAATGCGCGCTTAAGAAACAAATGACAGTCGTGCTCCCAGGTCATACCAATTCCTCCGTGCAGTTGCAGAGATTCTTCTGCCACTGCGGCAAAAGCTGAACAGGCCAGCTGCTTCGCTGCGCGGGCCTTCATTTCAACACGCTCATTCACCATCACATCGCCTGTGGCGTCCACGGCACTTGCAATGCTGTCCTGTAACAATGCCAGCGCTCCCTCAGTTGCCGCTTGCAGATCGGCACATCGATGTTTCAGGGATTGGAACAACGCCAGGGGGCGCCCAAACTGCTCTCGGGTCTGCAAATATTCCACAGTCATTTCCAGCAGCGCCGCAGCGCCTCCGACAGAATCTGCGGCAAGTGCAAAGTCACGGAGGATCAACAGTTGCTGGCTCATTTGCTGCGCCGCTTCACCTTCGGCAAGTACAAACTGTGGATCCAGCACAAGGTCAGTGACCTGCAGATCATACAGCCGTCGGGTGACATCCCAGGTAGGGCGAGGCGTTAGCGTAACGTCGGCTTGCTTTAGATCAACTAAAGCGACGCAGCCAGCACCTGCAGTTTCTATCAGCACGTGACCGGCACGATCCGCACTAGGAATAGCTTCGGCGGTACCGCTAAGTGTTAATTCCCCGTTGTCTCTAGCCGCAATAGTAAAGAACGACTCTCCCAGCGAAGCTGTCACGCGCCGCTCGCCAGACATCATGCTACCCAGCCACTCTTCATGCTGAGCCAATGGACTGCGCGATACTGCATCTATTGCAAGTATTTGAGGTAAATAGGGAATGGTAGCCAGACCGCGGCCAAGCTCACCGTGCAGAGCGGAAGCACCTGCCAGACCCATACCAAGACCACCCAGCTCTTCAGGTGCAGACACCATCAGCCAACCGAGATCCGCTATCAGCGACCAGCTTTCGTCCTCGGCCGCTGCAAGGCCCAAACCATTAACCACCTGGCGGGCGGAATCGTTTAGTTGAATGAGTTCGGAGTCCATTACCCTACCCCTTCAGTTGCCAGCTACGCGGCTCTCGCGGCATGCCCAGCATTCTCTCTGCAATGATATTGCGCTGAATCTCGTCACTGCCCCCGGCAATTGACCAGTTGTAGGAATTCATGAAATCGACTGTCCAGTTACCGGTTTCCTGCGTTGCTCCGCGCATAAAACCAGTATTGTACTGCCCCTCAAGGCCCGCAACGCGTTTGCCCAGCGAAACGAACTCGCGAAGCGTTCGCGCGTAATACAATTTGACGATCGACGCATCTCCCGGGGCTTCTTGACCCGCTATTCGCTTAAGCAAATAGCGATCAGCCAGCGCACATGCGGCGTCAACACGCGCAATCAGTTTACCAAGATCACGACGCAGGGCTGTATCGTCCAACCGCTCACTTATGCGCATCTCGTCCACGATCAATGGCAGGGAGTAACGCATGCGCTGACTCAACTCCACCAACGTTAGCCCACGTTCTGACGCCAGTGTTGCCTGCGCGACGGCCCAACCTGCCCCCTGCTCTCCTACCCGGTCAGCAACCGGCACTTCGACATCGTCAAAGAAGATCTCCGCAAATTCATCGTCGCCGGTGATTTGTGAGATTGGCCGTACCGTGACACCTTTGGCCTGCATATCGAGCAATAAATAGGTGAGCCCTGCCTGTGGGCGATCGCCCTTGTCAGTGCGCGCCAGCAACAAACAACGGTCGGCGTACTGCGCCATCGTCGACCAGGTTTTCTGGCCGTTGATCACGTACCTATCGCCGCGCAACTCAGCTCGGGTTGTAACGGAGGCGAGATCGGACCCGGCATTGGGTTCTGAAAAGCCCTGACACCAAATTTCACCCGCCTGAATCCCCGGTAGATAACGCAACTGTTGTTCGGTAGATCCACACTCAAACAGCGTACACGCAGCATGATAAAGAGCGACAAAATAGAGGATCAACCGAGGAGCATCGGCACGGGCAACTTCTTCATAAATGATTTTTTGTTGCGCTAGTGAGCGCCCTCCCCCAGGCCAACCTTCAGGCCAGTGCGGTGTGGCATAACCGGCAGCGACTAACTGGCTAAACCAATCCTTTTGCCCATTAAAAAAAGCTTCTTGCTCAGTATTGGTCATAGCGCCGCGCCAACCCGAGTCGACATTGCGAGCCAACCAGTCACGGACTTCCAGCCTTAAAGGATCTGTATTACTTTGCGTGCTCAACGCCAATGACCTCGTAAACCGCTGCGTAGCTATTTGGCCTGTCGATGGAATCAGACATGGTTAAAACTCCGGATTGGGCTTTATCCACAAGGCTTGCCAAGACAGCGTCGATGTCGTCGGTCTCGATTTCATACTCCACCATACATGAGTAAGTTGTGCGGTCTCCCAGCGTTCTGGCCAAACGAGAACGCTTTGCTGATTCGATTCCATCCAACGCAACCAACTCCGGAAGGTGCACATCCTCATACCATTGATTGTACTCGTCCTCTCTTCCCTCAACGGGATCACTCATTACCACCATCTTGTAGTGAGCCATGCTATTCCTCGCCTGCAGAGTGTGTTTTTGTTTCCTGCCCGAAAAGGGGAGCGCGCTTCTCCTGGATAGCCTTCACCGCCTCCCTGTGATCGGCGGAGCGAATGGTTTGCGCCTCATAGGCAAGCCCTTTATCAAGGATGGCATGAGTGACGCGCTTCAGTTCCTCATTGAGAATAACCTTGGTGTAACGAATCGCCTGTTGCGCACCGGCCAGCAGACGATTGCAATAGTCATCCACCCCAGCGTCAAGCTCTGTTAGTGGAAGGCAGTAATTGATGAGGCCGATCTCAGCCGCTTTTGATGCTGTCAGTAATTCGCCGGTAAGCAAGAATTCCTTTGCGCGACACAAGCCTATCCGCTGCGGCCAGATGGCTGCGCCTCCATCACCGGCCACCAGGCCAACCGATACGTGTGGGTCGCCGATTTTTGCAATGTCTGCCGCAAAGATCATGTCGCAGTACAGAGCTAGTGTGGCACCAAGGCCAACTGCATGTCCGTTCAAACGACAGACAAGAGGCTTTTCCAAATCCAATATGGAAAAAATTATGCGTTTGGCCAGACGCACTTCTTCATCAAAGAGATCAGGGTTTTGCGCATTGTTGCGCAAATGATCCATGTCGCCACCTGCGGAAAAAGCGCGTCCTTTGCCGGTAAGCACCACCACATCACTGTGTTCGTCGGTGGCGGCAAACGTAAACACTTCCGCCAACTCCTCGTGCAATCGAAGGTTAATGGCATTCAGTGCATCGGGTCTGTTCAGCGCAATGGTCAACAATCTTCCGCGTCGCGACAGTGCCAAAGTGTCGTAGCCCGGAACCGGCTGCGTGTTTTGTTCGCTCACTTTATCGCTCATTTAGCCCAGTCGTTCCTTATTTCTATTGCAGTAAGTGTGCAGCGCGCCGTTAGTACTTATGCATCGCCAGTGTCAGCAAAACAGTGCTGGGCAACCGCCTCGGCCTGTCCCCCACGACCGCCCAATTCACTGAGTAAAGCCTTGATGCGATAGGTCCATAGATGCAGGGACATTTCCAGGGTCATGCCCATGGCTCCCATCATCTGATGGAGATCGTAGTTGATCTTGTTAGCGCTGTCTTGAGCTTGAAATGCTGCCAGCGCCGCATCACCCGCATCGCCAGTCCAGGCGGCCTTCAGGGCAAGACGTCGCACACCCCCAACCAACACCGCGCATTCCGCCATACGATGACGCAGAGCCTGAAAACTGCCCAACTCCCTGCCAAACTGTTTGCGCACACTTAAATGTTCGACTGTTGCGTCGATGCCGGCCTGCATTAACCCAGCAATCTCCGCTGCACATGCCACCCTGATCCAGGTGCGCACCAGCTCAGATTGCTCTGAGGACAATGCTTTTACAGATAGCTTGCCCGTCACTCGCCCCATGGGATAAGCGTAAAGGGATTCAACCGACTCAACGTCACTCGGCTCTGGATGAGCGATGCCAATGGCGTCGCCATCGATGACAATCAGGGTTTTGGCGCTATCCACAAAACGTCCGGGACGCCCATTTTCGACGACCGCCAATGGACGCGGCAATGCTATATCCAGGTGTGGGCGCAGCAGCATCGACAGAGCCGTTTCAACGGTGCATGGCGCCCTGGCAATTCGCTCTACCGCAAGCGCCGCCGTCACCGCTCCCATTTCGGGAATGGAGGCTATATCGAAATAGCCGCCGTTTTCCAACTCCTGTTCGAGCTCAGGGCTTTCCAGAGCAAAGCCTTCAAACTCTGTGGGTACATGTTCGAACTGTCGGCCGAGGCGATCAATAGCATCGAGAACGGCGCCCTGATCAGAATCCAGTGTGAAATCCATCAGCGCGGCTCCCGTGGTAATTCAAGTAACTCTGTGGCGATGAGGTTCAACTGAATCTCAGCTGCGCCCGAAGCGATACCGGCGACGATGGCACGTTGATGATGCGCCTGCAGCATAGCGTCACCACCCGCCAGGGCGTCGGGAACATGTTCCACCACAAACTCGGCCACGAGACGCTCCGCATTAACTGTCCCAAACCGCACTGCACTGGCCTCCGGCCCGGGGATCTGCCCGTGACAACGCTGGTCAATAATATTGTAGCTGCCAAGGCGCGAGGCCTCGCAGGCTGCATGCGCCCGCGCCGCCTGATCTATCGCGCTACCGCCAAAGCGATCTTCACGTTTAAGTACAGCCACGGCTCGGTGCAACATGCGCGATGCCAGTGCAAAGCGCGGAATCCCCACTCGCTCCAACGCCAGAGCTTCACGCACGATACTCCAGGCTTGACCCTCTTTACCGAGCATTGATGTAATCGGCACTTCCACATCGTCAAAGAACACTTCGTGAATGTCACCCTGACCTATGATGCTGGGGATTTGTCTGACCGTGATACCCGGGGTCTCCATGGGTATCAGCAAAATAGAAATTCCTCCCTTGCCCTGGGAAGTGCGAGCCAGCAGGAAACAGGTATCTGCCCGGCCCGCGTAGGAGGTCCAAATCTTTTGTCCATTGACTCGATAAATGTCACCGTCGAGTTCTGCGCGGGTGCGCAGGGAAGCCAGGTCGGAGCCGGCTTCAGGCTCGGAGAAGCCCTGGCACCAGAGCGTCTGCCCCTGAGCCATGGGCGGAATATAGCGTGCCTGCTGTTCCTCAGAACCAAAGCGCATGAGGGTCGGGCCGATCCAGTTTACGTTCATATACTGGCCGCCACGCGGCTCACCCGCCGCCCACATCTCCTCCGCGAGGATGAAAGAAGCCCAGGGGTCGGCGTCCCGGCCACCCCATTCTTTCGGCCAATGGGGAACCAGCAGGCCCGCCTCGGCCAGAGCGCCACAAAACTGCTTCGAGAAAGTGGATTGTGCATCCGATCCCGGACCATGGGCCACTTGCTCCCAATCCGTGGGCAGGTTGTTTTCGAGAAATGTTCGAACGCTTGAGCGAAAGGCCCGCTGTTCTTCGTTCCAGTCAAAATTCATCGGGTACAGCTCCTGTGCAGAGTCAACGGGGGCGACAAGCGCTTATGTGTCTTCACTTTTATCGCCCAGCTTCTTAATATAGCGGTCGATACCTGCAAGGTAGTCCGGGTTGAGCATCAGCGCACTATTGGCCATGCGCTCCACTTGCCTGGCTTGGGCGAGGCCTACGTCGTGGGCGAGTTCGATAGCAATCTTGGCGGTACCCATCTGCTCACTGTGTTGCTTGGCGAGGTGGCGACAGAACTCCATGGCTTCTTCTTCGAAAGTTTCGTCAGCATACACCTCGTGTACCAGACCCATCACGTAGGCCCGATCTGCATCGGCAGGGAGATTCGCCATGATGAGATAACGACTCCAGTGCGTTCCAATAATACGTGCCAGGCGGCTAACTCCATTGGACGCAGGCAGAACCCCAAATTTGCCCTCGGGGAAGGCGTAGCTGGCACTCTTTGCAGCCAGACGAAAATCGCAGGACAGTGACAGTTCTAAACCACCGCCCACACAGGGCCCCTGGTGAGCCACGACGATTGGCTTCTCTATGTGCTCCATCTCATCGTAAATCCGGTGCATCCCGTGCAGCCGCAGCCTGTGCTTTTCACGGATAGCCCCACCACTTAGCGCAGGAGCTTCGGGCTCACCCGAGCGGTCGTGAAGATCCGCTCCAGTACAGAAATAACGACCCGTAGCCCGAATGAGCATAACCTTAAGCGTTGGAGTATCGCGCAACTTGTGCACAGCGTCCTCCAACAAGGCCATGGTTTGCCCACTGAGCGCATTGAGCTTGTCAGGACGATTCAGGGTGGCGATAAGAATCGCGCCCTCTTCTTCTACCAACAGGTGTGGAGCTTCCGACATCGTGATTTTCTCCCTTAGCCGCGAGTTCTTGGCAGTCCCAGATTGCGCTCGGCAATCTGGCTCCGATGCACCTCGCTGGTGCCGCCGTAAATTGTGGTGCCCTGAGCGTGACGATAGGCCAGGTTGAGTTCCCCGGCCGCACCCTCGCGCTTTGCCAGCGAATCCGGTGCCGTCAGGTCCAGCAGATCTCTGGAATCAGATAAAAACTTCTCGGAGGAAAACAGCTTGGCCATGGGACCGTAAGCCATGTTGGGCATTTTCTGCACTCCCGACCACAGTGCACGGCTTTCGATGATCTCGGACAAGTGCACATGCAACTCGCTTCGGGCAAGACGCTTCTGAACATCAG
>JBLHKV010000002.1:0-39005 GCA_047618115.1 Halieaceae bacterium
TGGATTATTCCGCTGGTAGCGCTGAGTATTCTGATCCAGCTTTTTCGCTCCTATTTCTCCTAGACCAGCTGAACAGTTGGTTCACCCAAGAGGGTGATGTAATTCGAGTGGCGATGTGGAACAATCCTGCCTCCTTCGGAATGGTAAGCTCGAAGTCCAATTACCCACAAACTTGTTCGATGCAGCATCGCTGTATTCGGCCCCAGTTGTATAGAGGAAATGTAAGATGACAGATCAAAAGGCAACCAACGTAACCTGGCACGAGGGTGATATCGGCCGCGAGCACCGCGCCGCCCTGTTGGGCCATCGCGGGGCAACTCTCTGGTTTACCGGTTTGTCCGGCAGTGGTAAAAGCACAGTCGCGGTTGAGTTGGAAGGCGTATTGTCTGAACGCAAGGTACTCAGCTATCGCCTGGACGGTGACAATGTGCGCCTGGGAATTAACAAAAACCTGGGGTTCAGCGCAGAGGATCGCACTGAGAACATTCGTCGCGTCGGCGAGGCAGCCAAGCTATTTGTCGACGGCGGTCTTGTCGCGTTGAGTAGTTTTATCAGCCCTTATCGCGCCGATCGCGATGTGGTGCGGGCATTGCACGCCGATGCAGATATGGATTTCATTGAAATTTTTGTCGACTGTTCATTGGCAGTCGCCGAAGAGCGGGACCCCAAGGGGCTCTACAAAAAAGCGCGCGCAGGAGAGATTAAAAACTTCACCGGCATCGACGATCCCTATGAAGAGCCGAATAATCCCGAAATCCACTTGCACTCCGACCAGATGAGTTTGGAGGAGGAAGTGAATCTTATCCTCGCGGTTTTGGAACAGCGTGGCATTATCCCCACAGCCAGCTAACTACCCCTTTTAGGAGATCTACCGATGATCAAGCCCCATGGTTCCGAACAATTAAATCCGTTGTATGTCGCGGATGCAGAACAGCGCGCAGCACTACTGGCCGAGGCCCAAACGCTGCCATCGCTGCTGCTTAACTCTGCCGCCGCCGCTAATGCGGTCATGCTGGGGGCTGGGTATTTTAACCCTTTGGACGGTTACATGAATTTAGCGGACTCCCTGAGTGTCGCCGAAAAAATGCACACCGCAGACGGGTTGTTTTGGCCTGTGCCCATAGTAAACCTGACCGACGATAGCAGCGTCAGTGGTCCCGGACGGATAGCGCTTCGAGACCCCAATGTCGACGGAAATCCGGTACTGGCGATTATGGACGTCGAAGCCGTCGAAGCCGTCAGCGAAGACCAGATCAGTTTTATGTCAGAAAAGATTTTCGGTACGCTCGATGCAAAACACCCTGGCGTTGCCACCTTCGGCAGTCAAGGCAATACGCTGCTGTCCGGCCCGATTCAGGTACTGAATTTTTCTTACTTCCAAAGCGACTTTCCCGAAACCTTCCGCACGGCGGTAGAGATACGCGAGGAAATTACCGCCAAGGGCTGGAACAAGGTCGTTGCATTCCAAACCCGCAACCCCATGCACCGTGCTCACGAAGAGCTGTGCCGTATGGCCATGGAAGACCTCGGGACCGACGGTATTTTGGTTCATATGCTGCTGGGTAAGCTCAAGCCGGGAGATATCCCAGCTGATGTTCGCGACGCTTCTATTCGCAAAATGGTCGATGTCTACTTTCCGCCCAACAGCGTGATGGTAACCGGATATGGTTTTGACATGCTCTACGCCGGGCCCCGAGAAGCGGTTCTGCACGCAGTGTTCCGCCAGAATAGTGGCTGCACCCATCTCATTGTTGGCCGCGATCACGCGGGGGTAGGCGATTACTACGGGGGCTTTGACGCACAAACGATTTTTGATGAGGAAGTTCCCGAGAGTGCGCTCGAACTCGAAATTTACAAAGCCGACCATACCGCATTCAGCAAAAAGTTGAACAAAGTTGTAATGATGCGCGATGCACCGGACCACGATAAGGAAGACTTTGTTTTGCTTTCTGGTACAGCGGTACGGGAAATGCTCGGTAAAGGCATAGCGCCACCGCCGGAGTTTTCACGACCCGAAGTAGCGAAGATTCTTATGGATTACTATCAAATCGTCGATGGAAACGCCTGAGATCATGACTCCCTGACCTTCGGAATACTATGGGTCGGCTGTTCCTTGGGCCACCCATCGCTCGATTCTGAACTTGCCCGGCCGCTGCGCAACTCGACCTCTTTTTCGCTGCGCGAAAAAACCGGGACTCGTTCAGTGCTCGCGGAAGACACCGGTCAATCTCATAATCGAAAACGCGAATGATGGTGGCCCAAGGAACAGCCGACCCATAGTATTCCTGCCAAACTCCGGTCTATAACGGTGATCTATAGTCATAATTCGCGGCGCTTGGTTGATGCAAACCAACACCGATCATATAATGCTGTGCTCTCACTCGAAGACGGTGATGACAACCTTCGTCACAGCACGCCTCCCATGGAGACCTCCAGATGGCCCTGACCCAAGCAGACACCGCGCGTAATGAAGCCTTACACACGTGGGTGGCAGAGGTCGCCGACCTCGTTGAACCCGCCAATATCCGTTGGTGTACTGGCTCTCAGAGAGAATACGACGAACTGTGTCAGCTTTTGGTGAGGGATGGCGCATTCATCCCGCTGAACCAGGAGAAACGACCAGGCTGTTTCTTATGCCGTTCAGATCCACGCGACGTCGCGAGGGTTGAGGATAGGACCTTTATTTGTAGCGCCACCGAAGCTGAGGCCGGGCCAACCAATAATTGGGAAGACCCTCAACAAATGAAAAACCGCCTGACGGGCCTGTTCAAGGGTGCGTTGCGGGGCCGTACCATGTATGTAATACCCTTTAGCATGGGACCACTGGGTTCCGATATCGCACAGATTGGTGTTCAGATTACCGATTCCCCCTATGTCGTTGTCAGTATGAAAATCATGGCTCGCATCGGTGATGCCGTGCTTGACGTATTGGGACAGGACGATTTTATCCGCTGCCTGCACTCGGTGGGTGCACCGCTGGCAGAGGGCGAGACCGATGTTGCCTGGCCGTGTAATCCCGATAACCGGTATATTGTGCATTATCCGGAGGATAGAGCGGTATGGTCCTTTGGTAGTGGCTATGGTGGCAACGCGCTCTTGGGCAAAAAGTGCGTCGCGCTTCGTATTGCATCGGCCATGGCTCACGATGAGGGCTGGCTTGCTGAACACATGATGATAGTCGGCATCGAAAATCCCGAGGGCGAAAAAACCTATGTTGCCGCCGCTTTCCCCAGCGCTTGTGGCAAGACCAATCTGGCCATGCTCATTCCTCCCGAAGGGTATGAAGGCTGGAAAATATGGACAGTAGGCGATGATATCGCCTGGATCAAACCTGGCGCGGATGGTCGACTCTATGCGATCAACCCTGAGGCCGGCTTTTTTGGTGTCGCACCGGGTACCTCTTTCGATTCCAACCCCGCTGCAATGCAGACCATTCAGAGCAACACAATATTTACCAACGTCGCCATGACTGATGACGGCGATGTCTGGTGGGAGCGCATGACCGAAACGCCACCGGATCATCTTATAGACTGGCGAGGAGAGGACTGGACACCCGCTACGGGAAAGAAAGCGGCACACCCCAATGCCCGTTTTACCGCGCCGGCCAGCCAATGCCCCAGTATTTCTCCCGAGTGGGAGAATCCCGAGGGAGTACCCATCAGTGCATTTATGTTCGGTGGCCGATTGAGTAAAACTTATCCTCTGGTTTATGAGTCTTTAGATTGGCCCCACGGGGTCTACATGGCCTCAACCATGGGCTCAGAGGCAACAGCGGCGGCCGAAAATCAGGCGGCTATTCGCCACGACCCCATGGCCATGTTGCCGTTTTGCGGATACAACATGGGTGACTATTGGAGTCACTGGTTGGCGATGGAAGACAGGGTTACTGAATTGCCCAAAATCTTCAAGGTGAATTGGTTTCGTAAAGACGAGGACGGCGGTTTTCTGTGGCCAGGATTCGGTCAGAACATGCGTGTGCTGCAGTGGATAGTTGAGCGGGTCAAAGGGAATGCAGATGCTGTCGATGGTCCGCTTGGGGCTATGCCGCGATACGAGGATTTAAACTGGCAGGGTCTGGAGATGGATCCCGCTCAATTTGCCGAGTTAATGGATGTCGATATTGGTCCGGCGACTATCGAGATCGAAAGTCAGAGCACGCTGTATAATCGATTTGCCGAGCGGCTTCCCGAGGTGCTGGAGACGCAGCGTCAACGATCACTCAAGCGAGTAAATGAGAGCGGCTAGGGTGGCTTGTGCCAATCAATTGCCTTTGAAATCGGGCTCGCGTTTTTCCAGAAATGCCATGGTGCCCTCGATCGCGTCCTCGGTGCTCTGCGACATGAAGAACTGGTCGGCATCCATAAAACTGGTGGCGTTATTGAGGGCGGTGGCGGCGGTGGTAATGCCGCGCTTGGCCATA
Source organism: Halieaceae bacterium (assembly GCA_047618115.1). Taxonomy (GTDB): domain Bacteria; phylum Pseudomonadota; class Gammaproteobacteria; order Pseudomonadales; family Halieaceae; genus CALJGI01. Next base: position 4,421 of record JBLHKV010000002.1, read on the forward strand.
CGCACTGGGATAGGTGGCATAGCAGCAACTTGCTGTGCTAACGCCATTGCCCGTTCGGCGGCCTGACCTGGCGCCACCACGTAATCCACCAGTCCCCAGGCCTCCGCGCCTTTAGCCGACTGCGGTTCGGCGAGAATGAGGAGCTGCTTAGTCTTGGCGGGTCCGATCAGGTTGACGAAACGCGGCACACTCTGCCAGCTCATATTCATGCCCAGTTTTAACTCGGGCACATACAACTGTGCGTCGCTGGCGGCCACGCGCCAGTCACAAGCTACGGCCAGCGCCATACCGCCGCCTATACACCAGCCTTCGATGGCAACGATTGTCACGGGCTCCAGCGCCTCCCAGGCTGCGCACATTGCAGGTCCAACTTTTAGCAGAGTGCGTTTCTCTGCGACGGTTGCCGAGCGCGCAGCCGCCGTTTCTGGGTCTTTCAGGTCCGCGCCACTGGTAAAGATAGTGTCGCGACCGCGCAGAATGACAGCGCTAAGGGCGCTGTCTTGTTGCAGTTCCACCGCCAATTGGGTGAGTTCGCGCATCAGTGCGTTGTTGAGGCTGTTGGTTTTGTCGCCGGAGTCGAAACTCACGGTGAGAACACGGCCACTGAGCTCGAGAGTCAGATAATTCCAGTCACTCATGGTTTCTTCCTGTGTGCTGTTGGTCAGTCTGTAATGATAGTACACCAGGCGTGGGTACAAGCATTAATTCGTCACGGGGCGTGCAGGATCGTATATTGCGCTGCGTATTGGTCTGCTGTAGAAGAGATGCTAAATGCGCTAATTTTTGTGGTTGGATAAAATCAATTAGTTTGCCAAATAAATGGCGGAGAGGCAGGGATTTGAACCCTGGGTGCCCGCAAAGGCACACCTGATTTCGAATCAGGCCCGTTCGGCCACTCCGGCACCTCTCCTTAATTACTCAGTGTTTACCCAGACATTTTTGGTATGCCGCCACGGCGCTGGCCAGTCCCATGGAAATGGCATCGACGGTCAGGGCGTGGCCGATAGACACTTCGAGTAATCCCGGTAGTGTCGCAAACCGCGGTAAGTTGATCAGATCCAGATCGTGTCCAGCGTTTACGCCTAAGCCCAATTCTTCGCACAGCGTCGCCGCTTCACAGAATTCTGCAAACACACGCTCGATATTGTCGTTTGCCTTGTATGCGTCGGCATACGGCTCTGTATACAGTTCAATGCGATTGCTACCCACTGACCTGGCCAGTTCCAGTTGCTTGCTTACCGGGTCCATAAATAGGCTGACGCGAATGCCCAGAACTTTCAGTTCCGCAATAATGGGAGCGATGCGGTCGCCGTCTACCATGAGGTCAAATCCGTGATCGGAGGTTAATTGACTATCTCCATCCGGCACAAGGGTGCACTGCGCTGGGCGTATCTCCTTTACCAATTCCATAAATCCCGGGTAATCGCCAACATCGGGGCGATCGCTGTATCGCGGTCCGGCGAAGGGGTTGCCCTCGATGTTTAGCTCCACACCCGCCGGTAGTGTCGCGGCCAGTTCAAAGCAATCGCTGGCCCGAATATGACGCTGATCGGGACGCGGATGAACCGTAATACCATCTGCTCCGGCGTCCAGACACATCTTTGCGTGGGCCGTTACAGACGGACTGGTGGTGTGTCGTGAATTGCGTATCAGGGCTATTTTGTTGAGGTTGACGCTGAGTGCTATAGCATTCACGGGCGACGACTGGCTTTGATCAAAACAATGGGCTCGTTTGGCACGTCTGAGTATCCACCAATGGTACTGGTGGGTTGCCAGGTAATTGCATCAACTGTCGCCATGCCATCAATCACCTCGCCGAACACGGCGTAGCCGGCCTTTCCCGCTCGGTAGTCGAGTGGCAGGTTCATTTTTACGTTGATGAAGAACTGAGCGGTAGCACTGTCCGGGTGATTGGTGCGAGCCATTGCGACGGTGCCGCGCTCGTTGTGCCAGCGATTTTTTGATTCGTTGACGATGGGGTCGCGGGTTGGCTTTTCCTTGAGACCTTGGGTGAAGCCGCCACCTTGAACCATAAATCGGGGTATCACCCTGTGGAATACAGTGTTGTCGTAGTGACCAGAGTCGACATACTCCAGAAAATTAGCGACCGATAGAGGAGAGCGAACGGGGTCGAGTTGCAGCACTATCTCGCCCAGCGTTGTTTCCAATACGACCACTGGCTTGGCAGTCTCTGCGGGGCCATCTTCGGCCATCGCCGTTACTGAGGCTGCGAGTAGACCGGCGCTTAAGACATAGCGGAAAATCAGGTGTAGTAAATTTGTTGATTGCATCGTTTCAAGCCCATTCCGAGTTTCGGCGTTTTTTCGGCCACAGGCGAGGAACCGCCAGGGTGATCATCACACCTATCAACACCGCTAGAGCCCCGTTAATAAATGCGTCGCTTTTTTCGCTTTCCCTGAGCCTGGTAACCTCTGCCCGGGTTATTTGTAAATCTTGTAACAGCATCTCATTGCTTCCCACCAGGCGACGGTTGTCTACGTCAAGGGTGAGCGCGTTGCCCGACAATTGCTTTACTTCAATTAATTCGCTGGATAATTGTGATCGCTGCAGTTCGGTCTCTTCCAGTTGTCGTTGCAGTCCGGCTTTTTCGACCTCTGCATTGGCTACATCCTCTGATAGCCCCTTCAGCTTTTGCTGCAGTTCCGACGCGCCACCTTCCAGTAATTGGAGCTGCGATCGTGCGGAAGGTTCATTCATCAGATATTGGTTGCCGACCCAGCCAGTGCTGCCACTTGCCGTGGAAACCCTGCTATAGCCACTATCCGTATTAGTTTCGTGCACGATAAACCGCGTGCCACTGCGTATTCCCCGGTGTGTAATAGGGTGGCTCGTGCCCTGACCGCTGCGCAGCGAAACATACTGTACGTCACTGACGTAGCGAACGTCTTGGGCCATTCCCGGTAGGGCGATACTCATACAAACTAGTGTAAACAGGGTGCGAATCAAAGCTAAACTCCGGTTGATTGGGGCAGGGTGAACGGGGGTGTATTGGGCTGTCACAGCGGGCTCTGGGAGGATGTTGGTTCCGGTGTCTCTTCCAGGTCTTTAGTATCATCTTCCGCAATCTCTTCTTTGAGGTGCGGGGAGATAATGAATACCGTTGCCATAGAAATCAAAATGGTAAAGCCGATGGCGGAGTATAGCTTATAGCTGACCCAGAAAGATTCATCAAAGCGGTAGGCCACAACAATATTGAGGCCACCCACCAATACGAAATAGACAACCCAGGTCCAGTTCAATACGCGCCACACGTGTTCGGGTAACGCTACTTGGCTACCGAGTGTTCTGGCCAGCAGGGTTTTTTCGCCGATGAAGGCACTGCCCGCAAATACCAGAGCCAGCCCCCAATTGAAAACGGTGGGTTTCCAGATAATGAAGGTCTTGTCTCTGAAAATCAGGGTCGCTCCCCCGAATAAGACGACAGCGGCCAATAACCACAGTAGTCGTTTTTCCACCCGGCCACTGATCAATCTGGTCAATATGACTTGGGCGCATGTGGCGATAATCAATGCGGCGGTCGCACTGAATATGCCATCAAAGTAGTAGCTCCAGCCATTGAATGCGACTGTGGTGCCATCGAACTGATAGGCGATGACAAACAGCGCCAATGGAATAAGCTCTGCCAGTTGTTTCATGTAGTGGGGTGTGTCCGCGGTTGTAATAGGGTGGGGAACTTCTAAGGATTACAGTTTGCATCCTATGAAAGTTTTGTTCAATCCCCCACACTAGGCCAATGATAATTGATCTACACACTCACAGCACCGCCTCGGATGGCAGCTTGACCCCCATTGAGCTGCTGCAGCGAGCCACCGAGGCGGGTGTGGAGGTGCTGGCCATTACCGATCACGACACCCTAGCCGGTTATCGTGAGGTGAGAGACCTTGCGGTTGCCATGGCGTCTGCACCCTTGTTGATTCCAGGAGTCGAACTTTCCACACAGTGGGGTGGCGCCAATATTCATATACTTGGGCTGAATGTCGACCCAGCACACCCTTCGCTCCTGGCCGGCCTGGAGATCCTGGCCACTGCGCGATTGCAGCGTGCCGATAAAATTGCCGAACGGCTTGAAAAAGCTGGCCTTACCGGCGCCTTGCAGGGAGCGCGACTCGAAGCCGGTGACGCCCCGATGTGCCGTCCCCACTTTGCGAGGTACATGGTGTCCAGCGGGTTTGTGAGCAGCGAAAAGCAGGCGTTCGATAAGTACCTGGGCTCTGGGACCATGGGAGACGTGAAGCACTATTGGCCTGATCTGGAAGACGTGATCAGCTGGATTGTCGATGCCGGTGGAACAGCGACTATCGCACACCCCTTGAAATATCGCTTCACAGCGACTAAATTGCGCCGCCTCGTCGCAGCCTTCAAGTCCTCTGGGGGGCGCGCTCTCGAAGTGATTAGTGGCAGGCACAGCAAGGATAATCTCCGCGCGTTAACCCGGCTTTGTGCCGACTATGATTTACAGGCATCTGTGGGTAGTGATTTTCATCGAGACGCAGTCTATGCGATGAAACTGGGTACCGAGATGCGGCTTCCCACCACATGTGTTCCCGTATGGGAATCCTGGGATCTACATAGGGGTATAGACTCTTGAGTCAGTTTTATCAAATTCATCCAGAAGACCCGCAAGCCCGTCTGATTCGCCATGCGGTTGAAATCGTGTCATCGGGGGGGGTCGTGGTGTATCCCACTGACTCAGCCTACGCGCTGGGGTGCCACATCGGCGACAAAGCAGCCCTGGATCGTATTCGCCGGATTCGCAAACTGGACAACAAACATAACTTCACCTTGATGTGCCGCGATCTGTCTGAGTTGTCGACCTATGCCAAGGTAGACAACTTGTCCTACCGTCGCCTCAAGAATCATACCCCAGGCCCGTACACCTTTATTCTCCAGGCTACATCGGAGGTTCCAAAGCGTCTCAAACATCCACAGCGAAAAACCATCGGCCTGCGTGTGCCGGATAACCGTATTGCACTGGCGATGTTGGCGGAGCTCGCTGAACCTATCATGAGTGTCACGCTGATAATGCCGGGTGACGAGTATCCGCTGATAGACCCATACGAAATTCGTGAATTACTCGAACACGAGGTGGATCTTGTCATCGATGGTGGCTACTGCGGCCTCGAAATGACCAGCGTGGTCGATTTGGTAGGCGAACATCCCAAGATAATTCGCGAGGGGAAGGGAGATATTTCAGACTTTACCGGTTAATCCTTGGGGGCGTGCTGCAATCCGTCTATAATGGGCCCGACCTACTTGCCTGGCGACAAAAGTACCGTGGAAGACCAAGAAAGCCCCGATTCAGCTTCCCCGAAGCCGCCCGCGGAGGGTTCTCAGCTGGCTGAGCTGCGCCACGCTGCGCATCAGAATATGGGTTCTCAGCAAGGTGAGCTGCCTTTTGCATTTGTAATGGGTCAGCCATTCACTGAGTTGCCCAAGGATCTGTACATTCCGCCTGAGGCGCTGGAGGTATTTCTGGAGGCTTTCGAGGGCCCCCTCGACTTTCTCCTGTATCTCATCAAACGGCAGAATATAGATATCCTTGCTATCAATGTGACGGAAATTACCCGGCAGTACATGCATTATGTTGATCTCATGGATGCCATGCAGTTTGAGCTCGCTGCCGAATACCTGCTGATGGCCGCCATGCTGGCTGAAATAAAGTCACGTATGCTGTTGCCAAGAATGGTTGAAATTGGCGAGGACGAAGACGATCCGCGGGCTCAGTTGATCAGGCGCCTACAGGAATACGAACGTTACAAGAAGGCTGCAGAAGAGATCGACGAGCTGCCGCGAATGGGCCGGGATATACACGCAGCCTCAGCGCAACCGCCAGATCTCAAGCAGACCCGACCGCTCCCCGAGGTCGATATGCGGGAAATTCTGGTGGCCCTGGGGGATGTACTGCGACGGGCCGAAATGTTTGAAAGCCACCAGATTCAACTCGAAGCACTTTCGACCCGGGAGCGGATGTCGCAGGTGCTGGATAGATTGCGCGATGGGGGCTTTGTGCCCTTTGTGGCACTCTTTACTCAAAAAGAGGGACGATTGGGCGTGGTGGTAACATTTTTGGCGATTATGGAGCTGATTAAAGAGGCGCTCGTCGAAATTGTGCAGACCGAACCCTGCGGCCCTATTCATATTAAGGCGAGGACTGTTTGATCATGGAGACCTCCTATCTGGCGACGATATTGGAAGGTGCAATTCTGGCAGCTGGCAGGCCGTTGACCGTTCAGCGAATGGCAGAACTGTTTGACGACAATGAGCGTCCAGAGAAACAAGAGATTCGCGACGCTCTCACCGAGATAGCGGCTAACTGCGAGGGGCGAGGTTTTGAGTTGCAGGAAGTAGCGAGTGGTTTTCGATTTCAGGTTCGTCAAGAGCTGAGCTCATGGATAATTCGTCTGTGGGAAGAGCGACCTCAAAAATACTCGCGGGCGCTGTTGGAAACGCTGTCGCTGATTGCATACCGTCAACCACTTACTCGTGGCGATATAGAGGAGATCCGCGGTGTGTCGGTCAGTTCCAGCATTATCAAGTCACTGCTTGAACGGGAGTGGGTGAAAGTGGTGGGGCATCGGGATGTGCCGGGTCGTCCTGCGATGTATGCCACCACGCGAGGATTTTTAGATTATTTCAATTTAAAAAATCTCAGTGAGCTGCCTTCACTGGCCGCTATCCGCGACCTCGATACTCTCAATCAAGAATTGGGTTTTCCTCCCGAGGTTATAAGAGAAGCTATGGGCATCCAGGATGTTCCCGAGGATGTCGAGGCGGGTGTGGTCCTGGAGATCGCTACCGATGACAGCAATGAGTTGAGAGATACAAGTAATGTCCACTGATCCGGTAGGAGAGAAAATCCAGAAAGTCATGGCTCGATCGGGGCTGGGTTCACGCAGAGAAATGGAGCGATGGATCAGCGCTGGTAGAGTTACAGTAGATGGTAAGATCGCCACTTTGGGCGACAGGACCGCGCGAGGGGCGAAAATCCTGGTCGACGGGCGCCGCCTCGATGGGGAGAATACTAGCGGAACCCGCGTTATTCTCTATCATAAGCCGGAAGCCGAGATATCAACTCGCAATGACCCCCAGGGTCGCCGGACAGTCTTCGATCGCCTGCCTGGTTTGGATAGCGGTCGCTGGATTTCTATAGGACGACTGGATTTCAATACCAGCGGACTGTTGTTATTTTCTACCGACGGTGAGTTGGCCAATGCGCTCATGCATCCCTCTTCAAATATCGAGCGGGAGTATATGGTTCGAGTGCGGGGGCACGTTGATGACGATATGCTCAAGCGATTGCTAGACGGCGTGTTGCTCGAGGATGGGTCGGCGCGTTTTGCCGATATTCAGAACGGCGGAGGCGAAGGCAGTAATCGCTGGTTCTATGTCGTGATCATGGAGGGCCGCAATCGGGAAGTACGTCGGCTTTGGGAGTCGCAGGGTCTGGAGGTCAGTCGTCTTAAGCGGGTGCGGTATGGCAGCGTCTTTATTCCGTCGAGGGTCCGTCAGGGGCAGTGGATAGATCTCGATCGTAAAGAGGTGAAAGCTTTATATCAACTCGCCGGGCTGCCGGTTCCCGAGATTGAGCGCAGTACACCGAAGCAGCGCGAAAGCATGGATCGCCAGTTCCAGAAGCGAGGACGTGCTCCTAATCGCACTGCGAATCGCACTTCCGGACGCGACTCTAAACGTGGCCCAAGCCCTGATTCTGGCCGCAGCTCAAGCCCCGACTCTGGTCGCAGGACAAGCCCTAACGCTAGCCGCAGCTCAAGCCGCAAGCCCCGGTCATAAGCCGGGCAGATAAAGTCATTTCAACTACGCTATTGCGCCGATAATTTCTCGCCAGTCACGCCGATGCTATCGGGTCCGAGCAAAAACAGATAAGAGGACATAATAGCCTCGGGCGAGGGATTGTCCTGCGGGTTTTCCGCGGGAAACGCTAAGCGTCTCATTTGTGTGTTGGTACCACCTGGATTCAAGCTGTTAACCCTGATGTTAGATGTATTGCATAGCTCGTCTGCCAGCACTTCCATCATTCCTTCATTGGCAGATTTTGAAGTGGCATAGGCACCCCAGTAAGCGCGGCCTTTGCGTCCCACGCTGGAAGCGGTAAATACGATCGAGGCGTCGTCTGCTTGTTCCAGTAGCGGGAGCGCGGCCTGGGTGATGACCAGCGCAGCGTTGACGTTGACCTGCATAACTTCCAACCAGGATGTGTAACTCGTGGTCGCGAAGGGTTTTCTATCTCCCAGAATGGCCGCGTTGTGGACCAATCCGTGAAGTGTATCGAAGCTGCCCTCGATTGCATCGCGAATTCCAAATAGTTCCTCGGCGGAAGCCGTCGCCAGGTCCAGCGGAATAATAGCTGGCTGTGCACCGCCAGCGGCTTCAATTTTGTCGTAGACAGCCTCGAGTTTTGACGTTGTACGGCCCAGCAAAATTACCGTGGCGCCGTAATTAGCGCAGGCCAGCGCCAGGGTTCGTCCGATGCCATCTCCCGCGCCTGTGATTAGAATATTGCGACCCTGTAACAGGTTCTCCGGCGGCACGTAGTCGGAAAATGAAGATCCGGAGTCTGAGTTAAGAGTTGTGTTAGTCATGGGATGCGCTTCCAATCTGTTCACAGATAAGGTTTATGGCGTCGAGCAGCGTCTCGCTGGTTGCCACTATGGTGTCTGCCGACCAGCTGTGTATGTCGTCACCCTCGGCGAGATAGCCGTAGCCAGCTGCTACGGTGATCATACCCGCCGCGCGGCCGGCATCGATGTCGCGCCGGTGATCGCCGACATAAATGGTTTTTTCTGGAGAGCAGTCGAGTTGCTCGCAAGCCAGATACATCGGCTCCGGGTCGGGCTTGGTTTTTACCACATGGTCGGGACAAACTACGCTGCCCGTCGGTGGCTGCAATTGTACTTTGGCCAGTAAAGGTAGCGTTAGATAGCTGGGTTTGTTGGTGACTATGCCCCATTTTACATCGCGGCGTTGTAACTCAACGAGTAATTCGCGAATCCCCGGAAACGGTTTTGTCAGGCTACCCAGTACTTGTTCATAAATTTCGAGCAGCCGTAGCCGATTCTCTTCAAACGTGGGATCCCCCTCGACAAGTCCTAGTGCCAGTGTCACCAGTGCTCGTGCGCCATTGGACACCTGACCGCGAACTTCGTGATCCGGGAGAGCCGCTAGCATGTGTTCGGCTCGCAGCTGACGCAGAACCTCAATAAAATCTGCTGCTGTGTCTAATAGTGTGCCATCGAGGTCGAACAATACGGCCTCGATACAAGTTTTGGGCATCATTTACCGCTATTTCCTACCGGTCGCGTGGCATGGACCATGTAATTGACGCTGACATCTTCGGTTTTGAGCTTATAGGTTTGGGTGATGGGGTTGTACAGTAGCCCTGTCATCTCCTGTAATTCGATACCGGCCTGGCGAATCCAGCTAGCGAGTTCAGAGGGTTTGATAAATTTGCCGTACTCATGGGTTCCGCGCGGCAGCAGGTTGAGGATGTTTTCCGCAGCGACTACGGCGAACAGCCACGACTTTGGATTGCGGTTTAGCGTCGAAAAATAGAGATCACCTCCCGGTTTTACCAATTCAGCGCAGGCCTTCACGACGGCGGCGGGGTCGGGTACGTGTTCGAGCATTTCCAGGCAGCAGACCACGTCGTAGCTCGCGGGTTCTGCAGCGGCGAGTTCTTCCGCGGTCGATTTTCTATAGTCCACCTCGACGCCCGACTCCAGTTTATGGATGCGGGCCACAGTCAGGGGGGCTTCGCCCATGTCGATGCCAGTGACAATAGCTCCACGTTGCGCCATCGACTCGGCGAGTATGCCGCCGCCGCAACCGACATCCAGTACTTTTTTGGCTCCGACCGGAGAGCGCTGGTCGATAAAGTTGGCCCGTAGCGGGTTAATATCGTGAAGTGATTTGAATTCGCTATTCCGGTCCCACCAGCGCGAGGCGAGATCTTCAAATTTTGCGATTTCTGCGGGATCGACATTTTGGGTGAATGCACTCAAGACGCTCTGGCTCCTTAACTCTGGGTTTGCGAAATTGATTTTCGCCAGGATTCTGCGGCGGCAATAATAGAGGAGCTTTGTAAGCCTGTCAGCTCTCCTTCTTCAAGTACTGATTTTCCGGCGACCCAGCTGTGGCTGACCTGGTGAGATCCGGTGGCGTAGACAAGTTGCGAGATAACATCGTACACGGGTTGGCTGCCCGGGTGGCGGGTATCTACCGCTATCATATCCGCGGCCTTGCCGGGTTCGAGGCTGCCTGTGCTGTCTTCCATGCCGAGCGCCCGGGCTCCGTTTATTGTCGCCATGGCCAGGGCCCGGGGTGCGGGTAAAGCGGATGCATCACCGGTACTTAACTTTGCCAGGAGGGCAGCTGTTCGCATTTCCTGAAACATGTCCAGACTATTGTTGCTCGCCGCACCGTCTGTTCCCAAAGCGGTATTGACGCCAGCCAGCTCTAAATCCGCCACCGCACAGGTGCCGGATGCCAGCTTCATATTGGAGCTTGGGCAGTGCACCACGTGAGCGCCGTGATCGGCAAGTTGCGTCACGTCGGATTCGTTGAGGTTAGTGGTGTGGACACATTGTGCCAGTGGGCTCAATAAACCAGCGCGAGCGAGCAGGTCCAGGGGGCGCAGCCCAGTGCTGTTCAGGCTGTCGGTAATTTCGGCGGCAGTTTCCTGGACGTGAATTTGGATGCCGCACTGATGCTTTTCCGCCAGCGTTGCGATGCGTGCCAGCACTGGCTCGGAAACGGTATAGGGGGCGTGGGGCCCGAATACCGGGTTTACCAGCGTACTGTCTCGATATTGGTCGTAGAGATCCAGACCCTTGTCGATATATTCGTCGGGCCCGCTGCCCCAGATAGTTGGAAAGTCGAAAATGGGGAACGCGATTTGTGCTCTAATTCCGATTTCCTGTGCCAATTTGGCGCTGACATCCGGGAAAAAGTACATGTCGGCGAAGGTAGTGGTTCCGCCTCGAATCATTTCGGCGATTGCCAGTCGCGATCCATCGGCGACAAATTCTCTGCAGACGTGCTGTGCCTCCGCTGGCCAAATATGGTCTTGCAGCCACGTCATTAATGGTCTGTCGTCGGCGTAGCCTCGCAGCAGGCTCATTGCGGCATGCCCATGCGCGTTGATCAGGCCGGGCAGCAGTATGTGGTCGTTTAGTTCGATAATTTCTGTCGCAGCGTTAAAAGCGCTGCTGCTGCGGACCTGTGCCGCCGGCAGGATGGCGCTGATTACACCTGCCGAGACAAGTACGGCATGGTCTTCCAGAACCACGGATTCAGGGATGACCGGGACAATCCAACGCGCGAAAATGATTTTATCGATGCCGCTTGGCTCGGCAAATTCTGACATGTTCTTCAACCTTCGGAGTTGCACGATATGATATGCGGGCGAAGTATAACCGTAATTGTGTAAATAGAGGCCCACTGGCTCAATTTACAGCGTATTTATGCACTCTCAGAGGGCAAAAAAATAGATAAAAACGGGCAACTTACTTATAATTGCAGGCTTGAGCTAACAACGGGTAGCGTCGGTCGGACCGATATCTCCCGCACCCGTTGTGGGCACAAGTAACGAAGCTTGATACACCACCATTTGACAACCTGTTGAGATCTCAGTACTAGCGCTGAGGGGGTTGCGTGGCATCTGAAGTCCAACATTACTGTTGCTTAAGGAAACATCTCCCAATGGGTGAATCGACCAACGAAATACTACCCGTCAATATCGAAGACGAGCTGAAGCAATCCTATCTTGCATACGCCATGAGCGTGATCGTCGGGCGAGCCCTGCCCGATGTAAGAGACGGGCTCAAGCCTGTCCACCGGCGCGTATTGTTTGCCATGAGTGTGCTGGGTAACGACTGGAACAAGCCCTACAAAAAGTCTGCACGCATCGTGGGTGATGTTATTGGTAAGTATCACCCCCACGGCGACACGGCCGTCTACGATACTATCGTGCGTATGGCGCAGCCGTTTTCGCTGCGTTACATGTTGGTCGACGGACAGGGAAACTTTGGATCGATCGACGGCGATTCTGCGGCAGCCATGCGGTATACCGAAATCAGGATGCGCAAGATCGCCCACGACCTGCTCGCCGACCTCGACAAGGAAACCGTAGATTTCGTACCCAACTACGACGGTACCGAACAAATTCCCGAGGTTATGCCGACGCGTATCCCCAATTTGCTGGTAAATGGTTCCTCGGGTATCGCGGTCGGTATGGCAACCAATATTCCGCCGCACAACCTGACTGAAGTGGTCAACGCCTGCCTGGCGCTGCTGGACGATCCGGACTTGAGTATCGACGCCCTGTTGGAGTTTATTCCGGGTCCCGATTTCCCCACCGCAGCTATTATCAATGGCCGCGCCGGGATCGTGCAGGCATATCGCACGGGTCGTGGCCGTATCTATGTGCGTGCGCGTGCCGTGGTCGAGAGCAACGAAAAGACCAACAAAGACACCATAATCATCTCCGAGCTGCCCTATCAGGTGAATAAGGCCCGCTTGATCGAGAAAATTGCGGAGCTGGTTAAGGAAAAGAAAATTGAAGGCATTACCGAGTTGCGCGATGAGTCGGACAAGGACGGCTTGCGCGTTGTTATAGAGTTGCGCCGCGGTGAGATGGGTGAGGTTGTGCTGAATAACCTCTACGCCCAAACCCAACTGCAGAATGTCTTTGGTATCAACATCGTGGCACTGGAAGATGGCCAACCCAAGGTGCTGAATTTGAAGCAACTGCTGGAGGCCTTTATCCGCCACCGGCGAGAAGTTGTGACTCGGCGTACCGTATATCTGTTGCGCAAAGCCCGAGAACGAGGCCATATTCTCGAGGGGCTCGCCATCGCGTTGGCTAATATCGATCCCATTATCGCCCTCATCAAGGCGTCGCCTAGTCCAGCGGAGGCGAGGTTGCAGTTGATTGCCAAGCCTTGGCCGCCTGGGGATGTCACCGTCATGTTGGAACGTGCTGGCGATACGGCCTGCCGTCCCGATGGACTTGAGCTCCAGTATGGTATGCACGATGGTGAGTACCACTTGTCTCCCGCTCAGGCTCAAGCGATTCTGGAATTACGCCTGCACCGACTGACGGGTCTCGAGCACGAGAAACTGATCTCAGAATACGCCGACAAACTGGAAGAAATTGCCGAATATCTGGAAATTCTCAACGACTCCGTGAAATTGCTCAATGTTATTCGAGAGGAGCTCGCCCAGGTCGTCAATGATTACGGCGACGAGCGGCGCACCGAGATAATCGATTCCCTGGCGGACCTGACCGCAGAAGACCTCATAACGGAAGAGGACCGGGTTGTGACTATTTCCCATGGTGGCTATGCGAAGACTCAGCCGCTGACCGATTATCAGGCACAGCGGCGCGGCGGGATGGGTAAATCGGCGACAGCGGTGAAGGATGAAGACTTCATCGAACACCTGATGATAGCCAGCACCCACGATACTATTTTGTGTTTTACCAACGTCGGAAAAGTTTACTGGCTAAAAGTGTTTCACATCCCACTGGCTGGGCGCGGCGCACGCGGCAGACCAATGGTCAATCTGCTACCCCTGGACGAAGGGGAGCGCGTCACATCTATTCTGCCGGTGGCAGAGTACACTGAAGGCCACTATATTTTCATGGCAACCGCCGACGGTGTCGTCAAGAAAACCGCACTGACCGATTTTGCCCGGCAGCGTAGTGTTGGACTGCGCGCTGTTGAGTTGAACGAAGGGGACGTCCTGGTTGGCACCGCGATAACTACTGGCGACTGCGATGTCATGTTGTTCAGTAGCTCGGGTAAAGCTGCTCGATTCAGTGAGAAGGATGTCAGAGCCATGGGACGTACCGCTCGCGGTGTGCGCGGCATTAAGCTGCCTGGTGATCATCGCTGTATCTCCATGATTATTCCAGAAGAGGGCGGGCGCGTGCTCACCGTCAGTGCCAATGGTTATGGCAAGCGCACTGAGATGGACGACTTTCCCACTAAGGGTCGGGGCAATATGGGCGTGATCGCGATAAAAACCAGCGAGCGAAACGGTAATCTGGTCGGAGCTGTGCAGGTATTTGAAGGCGATGAGCTGATGCTTATCTCCGATCAAGGTACGTTGGTGCGAACCCGCACCGACGAGGTGTCGGTATTGAGTCGAAACACTCAGGGCGTGCGAGTTATTAAGCTCAAGAGTGGCGAAGGTCTGGTTGGCGTAGAGCGCGTCGCCGAGCCGGAAGCAATAGTCGGTGAGGAAGACGCCACGGAAGATGAATAGCGGGCCGTGCGGGTCTGCGTCGAGAGAAAATCAGGAAGAAAGGAATGAAGCGTTGTTATAATTTTTGCGCGGGTCCGGCGGCACTACCGGAACCTGTTTTGGAACTGGCTGGAGCTGAGATAATGGACTGGCACGGCCGTGGTCTGTCAGTCATGGAGATGAGCCACCGCAGTTCAGAGTACGTGTCCATACATAGAGCCGCCGAACAGGATTTCAGAGATCTACTGGCAATCCCAGACGATTATGCCGTATTGTTTTTGCAGGGCGGAGCAACGTCTCAATTCTCCGCTGTGCCACTGAACCTGATGGGCGAACAGGGAGTGGCGGATTACATCAACACCGGTCAGTGGTCAAAAAAGGCGATAGCAGAAGCGCGTCGCTTTGGGTCTGTCAATGTAGCGGCTTCCGCCGAGGCCGATAATTTTTCGTCGGTACCACCCCAGGATCAATGGCAATTGAGCGGCGATGCTGCTTATCTGCACTACACGCCCAACGAAACAATAGGCGGTGTAGAGTTCGGTTGGGTCCCCGATGTCTCGTGCCCACTTGTGGTCGATATGTCTTCGACGATTCTATCTCGGGAAATTGATATTTCCCGCTTTGGCATCATCTACGCTGGCGCCCAGAAAAATATCGGGCCGGCGGGTCTGACCATTGTCGTCGTCAGGCGGGATCTACTCGGCCGGGCCAGGCCCGAAACCCCGGCTATGCTTAACTATCAAGTGGCAGCTGACAATGACTCCATGTACAACACGCCGCCGACCTTCGCAGTTTATCTGGCTGGACTGGTTTTTAAGTGGCTTAAAGAGCAGGGGGGCTTATCTGTTATTGAGCAGATCAATCGGCGCAAAGCTGCGAAGCTCTACGGTTATATTGATGACAGTAATTTTTACGCCAACCCCGTTGAAATCGTCAGTCGCTCGTTGATGAACGTGCCATTTACGTTGGCCGACGCCGAACTCGACAAGGCCTTTCTTGAAGGTGCGGAGACTGCTGGTCTTCTCAATCTCAAGGGGCATCGCTCGGTTGGGGGTATGCGCGCAAGCCTATATAATGCCGTCAGTGAACAAGCCGTCGACGCCTTGATCCAATACATGGCCGATTTCAGTAGGGAGCACACCTGAGTAGCTATGGACGAAACCGGAGATCTGCAAGCAGTACGCGATGAGATTGATTCGCTGGATCAACAAATTCAGCACCTGCTCAATCAGCGAGCACACTGTGCCCAACAGGTGGCACATATCAAGATGGCCGCGGTCGAGGCCGCACACAGCGATGGTCAAACACCGGATGAGGTCCAGTTTTATCGTCCCGAGCGCGAGGCACAAGTCCTCAGACGCATCATGGAGAGAAACGAGGGGCCGCTTCCCGCCGCTAATGTCGCGCATATTTTTAGGGAGGTGATGTCGGCCTGTCTGGCGCTGGAAAAACCACTTGAGGTTGCCTACTTTGGGCCCGCCGGTACCTTTACCCAAGCCGCCGCCATCAAACATTTTGGACACGCGGCGACGTGCAAACCGCACACGACTATAAGCGAAGTATTTTCTCAGGTTGAAACCAGCCAGTGCCACTATGGGGTCGTGCCGGTCGAAAATTCTACCGAGGGTATGGTGTCGCACACGCTGGATAACTTCCTGGATTCGCCGCTGAAAATTTGCGGTGAGGTGGAAATGCGTATTCACCACCACCTGCTGGTTGCGCCGAATTCAGGCGAAGCAGATGTGCTCCGAATCTGTGCGCACGAGCAGGCCCTGGCTCAGTGCCGTCACTACCTTAACAAACATTGGCCCACCGCCGAACAGTTGGCAGTCAGTAGTAACGGCGAGGCAGCGCGACTCGCCGCAGAGGGAAATGGTGTTGCTGCAATAGCCGGTGATATGGCGGCCGAGTTATATGGGCTGGATAAGCTGGCTTCACATATTGAGGACTCGGCCGATAATACCACTCGCTTTCTTATCATCAGTCGCGAGGAGGCAGATCCATCGGGTTTCGACAAGACCTCTGTTGTAGTGTCCAGCCGTAACAAGCCTGGTGCCCTGTTCACTTTGTTGGAGCCCTTCCATAAAAATGGTGTTTCGTTAACTCGTATTGATACCCGACCCTCGCGCACAGAGACCTGGGCGTACGTGTTTTTCATCGAATTTGAAGGTCATGTACGGGACCCAAACATCAGTACCATCTTGCGCACGCTGGAGGAGCAGTCAATCTTGCTCAAACCACTGGGCTCATATCCACGAGCCGTGTTGTAGGGCACTAGATGTCACAACAGGTAATAGACAGGGTTTTGATTGTTGGGTTGGGGCTTATCGGTGGGTCGCTGGCCGCCTCACTCAAATCCACAGGTTTTGCAGGTGAAGTCCGAGCCTGGGGCCACCGCGAGCCCTCGTTGATAAAAGGCCAGGCATTGGGCCTGATCGACAGCTATACAACCGATCTGAGCTTAGCGCTGGACGGCGCAGATTTTGTCGTTATAGCCACTCCAACACTGACCGCCAATGCGATGTTGGCCGCTATTCTGCCTGCAGTTGCAGTCGATGTAGTGATAACCGATGTCGCCAGCGTCAAAGGTAGCCTGGTCGCTGAAGCCATTCGCGTCGCTGGACAAGTACCGCCAAACTTTGTCCCTGGACACCCCATAGCCGGTTCCGAACAAAGCGGAGTTGAGGCCGCAAGAGCCGACTTGTTTGTCAATCATCGGGTCATTCTTACCCCGCTCGTCGAGACCGATAGCGCCGCGGTAGATCAGGTAGGCGCGATGTGGGCGAGTACTGGCGCCGAGGTGTTGCAGATGGGAGTCGAGGAGCACGATGCCATTCTGGCGGCCACCAGTCACTTGCCTCATGTGCTGGCATACGCTCTTGTGGACGGTCTGGCAGGGTCGGCGCACAGTGAGAATATCTTCCGTTTTGCCGCTGGCGGTTTTCGCGATTTCACCCGTATCGCATCCAGTGATCCGGTGATGTGGCGGGATATTGCCTTGGCGAACAGGGAGCAGTTGTTGGGTGCTGTGGATCAATTTGGCCATCACTTGGGGCGTCTACGTAATGCGATAGAACAATCCGATGGTGCGGCGTTACAAGACATTTTTGAGCGAGCCAAGCAGTCGCGCGATGATTTCGCCGTCGAATTGGCTAATCGTCAAACACCGCTTTGAATGAATTGGCAATGAGTGTGTATCCGCCGATTGTAACGGTCGATGGTCCCAGTGGTGCGGGAAAAGGCACGGTTTCTCACCGTTTGGCCGCATATTTGGGTTGGCATCTATTGGACAGCGGCGCGCTCTATCGTGTGACTGCATACGCCGCCGCAGAGGCGGCTGTGGATCTGCTCGATGAACCGGCGGTCGCCGAAGTTGCGCGTCATCTTCAACTCGAATTTGTCGGCAGAGAGACGGCCGAAGTCGATGTCTTATATAAAGGACGTAACATCAGTCTCGATATCCGTACCGAAGAAGGTGGGAGAGGGGCCTCCACTGTAGCGGCGTTACCCGCCGTTCGCGCTGCTCTCCTGGAACGCCAAAGAGAGTTTGCTCAGGCTCCGGGCTTGGTCGCCGATGGTCGGGATATGGGCACTGTGGTATTCCCCGGCGCGGACTTGAAATTTTTCCTGACTGCCAGTGCCGACGAGCGGGCTGAAAGGCGCTACAAGCAGTTGATTCAAAAGGGACAAAGTGTTAATCTCGCCGCCCTTTTATGGGACATAGAGTCTCGTGATAAGCGCGACAGCGAGCGAGCGGTGTCGCCACTGATCCCAGCTACCGATGCCATTGTCATCGATAGCACGGGAATTCCGGTGGAAACGGTGATCCAGAGGGTCGTCGCTGAACTTGAAAAGAAAGGTCTCGCAAACCGCATTTAAGCGGAAAATGTTCGATAGCAGCAACTGTGTATCGAACAAGGTTCCAGAGGGCAACGTCAACCAGTAAACGGTTGCGCTCTGGTTTAATCAATTACCCGTGCCATCTGGAGGTACGGAACAGTGACTAAGTCACTGATATCAAAGGTAGGTATTCCACCATGAGCGAAAGTTTCGCCGATCTATTTGAAGAAAGTCTGTTAACTATCGATATGAAGCCCGGATCCATTGTGACCGGCGTAGTCATCGACATCGATAATGAGTGGGTAACGGTACACGCCGGACTGAAGTCCGAGGGTGTTATATCCCGCAGTGAATTTATGGATGCCAATGGCGAGGTAACCCTCGAAATTGGCGACGAAGTACAGGTCGCACTGGAAAGTGTCGAGGACGGTTTCGGTGAAACCAAGCTGTCCCGTGAGAAGGCCAAGCGCTCGGAGTCCTGGTCTGAGTTAGAAGGTGCTCTGGAAGCAGATGAAGTGGTTATAGGTATAATCAACGGCAAGGTCAAAGGCGGCTTTACTGTGGATATCAATTCTATCCGCGCATTCCTACCTGGCTCTCTGGTTGATGTTCGCCCAGTACGCGAAACGACTCACCTGGAAGGTAAAGAACTCGAGTTTAAAGTCATCAAACTCGACCAGAAACGTAATAACGTAGTGGTATCGCGCCGCGCCGTTCTCGAAGCTGCAAACAGTGTCGAGCGCGATGAGCTGCTGTCGAACTTGCAAGAAGGCATGTCTGTTAAGGGTGTGGTTAAAAACCTCACCGACTACGGTGCCTTTGTTGACCTCGGCGGCGTTGACGGTCTGCTGCACATCACCGATATGGCGTGGAAGCGAATCAAGCACCCGGGTGAGATTGTTAATGTTGGCGACGAGATCGACGTTAAAATCCTTAAGTTCGATCGCGAGCGCAACCGCGTATCCCTTGGCCTCAAGCAACTGGGCGAAGATCCCTGGGTTGCAATCACTAATCGCTACCCCGAAAATTCGCGCGTTATGGCCAAGATCACTAATCTTACCGATTACGGCTGTTTTGCAGAAATCGAAGAGGGCGTTGAAGGTCTGGTCCACGTATCCGAAATGGATTGGACTAACAAGAACGTACACCCTTCCAAGATCGTCAACCTTGGCGATGAAGTAGAGGTCATGATCCTCGATATAGACGAAGAGCGTCGTCGTATCTCTCTGGGTATCAAGCAGTGTCAACAAAATCCGTGGGATGCGTTCGCAGGCCAGTGTGCCAAAGGCGATCGGATCAAGGGCAGCATCAAGTCGATCACCGATTTTGGTATCTTCATCGGACTGGACGGTAACATTGACGGTCTCGTGCATCTGTCTGATATTTCCTGGGATGAGACTGGCGAAGAAGCCGTTCGTAACTACAAGAAGGGCGATGAGATAGAAACTGTTATATTGTCTGTCGACCCCGATCGGGAGCGTATCTCGCTGGGTATCAAGCAGCTGCAATCAGATCCATTCACCGACTTTGTTGAAGAGAACGACAAAGGTTCTATCGTGACTGGTGTTGTTAAGTCTGTTGAGCAGAAGAGCGCCATCATTGAGCTCGCCCCTGAAGTTGAGGCAACACTGCGTGCTGCTGAGATCAGTCAGGACCGGGTAGAAGACGCCCGTAGTGAACTCAAAGAGGGTGACAGCGTTGAAGTTAAGGTGATTGCAGTTGACCGCAAGAATCGTACAATGAACGTGTCAATAAAAGCCAAGGATTACGAAGAAGAGCAAGATGCTGTGAAGTCCCTGAAAGATCACGACACAGAATCTTCATCTCCTGCTACAATTGGCGATCTGATCAAGGCGAAAATGGAAGGCGGTTCGTAACCTTCCCCGACGTTGTGGCTAGTTGTTATTAGCTGCATTGTCGGTCATGAGAAATGCTGGTGGGGTCACCCACCAGCACTCATAGACACTGGAGAGAGTTATGACTAAATCTGAACTGATCGAGGTAATTTCGGCGAAACAGACGCAATTGTCGGCGAAAGACGTCGAATTGGCGATAAAAACCATCCTCGAGCAAATGTCTCAAACACTGTCCCTTGGCGATCGAATAGAGATTCGCGGCTTTGGCAGCTTCTCACTCCACTACCGTGAACCCCGCAAGGGTCGCAACCCCAAAACCGGCGACACTGTAGAGCTTAGCGGCAAGTATGTGCCCCACTTCAAGCCCGGCAAGGATCTGCGTGAAAGGGTCAATTTGGGTCTGCAGGCCGGATACTAACTACCTATAAGAGTTCGATGGAACTGCTCAGAAAACTGTTAGCGCTATTGGTAATCCTGACAATGCTCGTGTTGGGAGTGCTGTTTGCTGTTCAAAATACCCACACCGTACCTCTGGATCTACTGGTCATTACCCTCCCGGAACGCAGTGTCGCGCTCTGGGTATTGTTGGCGTTTGCGGCGGGTTCGGTGATTGGCATGCTGGCCAGTGCAGGTATTGTACTCAGGCTCCGCAAAAACCTGTACACAACGCGTGGTCAGCTAAAGCGTAAGAACAGCGAGTTAGACAAGCTCCGGAGCAGCGATCTGAAGGCCGGTGGATGAGCGACCTAGCGCTCTTCCTGCTGATTTTTTCCGCCGTTGGCACAGGCTGGTGGTTAGGGCGACGCACTACTGCCCAAACCGCAGGGGTTGGAGATTCAATAGACCTACCCTCCAAGTATTACAAAGGACTCAACTATCTTCTCGACGACCAGCCCGATGGTGCTATAGATGCATTCATCGAAGCGTTGGAGGTTAATAGCGACACTTTTGAAACCCACATAGCGCTGGGAAATTTGCTCCGTCGTAAGGGTGAGGTGGATCGCGCGATCCGCATTCACCAGAATCTTCTGGCTCGGCCTGGCGTGCCTGCAAGACAGCTTCACCAGGCTCATCTGGAGTTGGCCCGCGATTACATTAGCGCAGGTTTGCTGGATCGAGCCGAGCAGTTGCTCCAGGACCTGGTTCGCGAATCCAGTGAGCAGCGCGCCGCCAGCCTCAAATATCTGCTGGAGATATACCAACACCAGCGTGACTGGGAGCAGGCGATTGAGGTGGCCAAGGAGTTGGTGCCGCGCAAGACCCTGCTTGCCAAAGAGCAGCCCGAAAAGTGTTCGGTACTGGTGCCACTGTCTCACTTTTGCTGTGAGCTCGCAGAGCTCAACGTACAGACAAATGATATGCCGGGGGCGCGCTCGCAGCTTAAGCGGGCATTGACCTACGACAAAAACTGCGTGCGAGCATCTTTGTTATTAGGTCAGCTGGAATTACAGACTGGCCACCCTGAATTGGCAGTCAAGGCTTTAAAGCGGGTGCGCTTTCAGGATGCTGAGTTCATTCCCGAAACTGTCGAGCCGATACACAGCTGTTATTCCCAATTGGACGACCAGACTGGCCTCTATCAATATCTACGTGACTGTATGGATATTTATCCCTCCGCAACACTGATGCTGCGTATAGCGGAGGACCTGCGCTCCCATCAGGGCGATGAGGCAGCGGGCAGCTTTATATCCCAAGAGCTCAAGTCGCATCCATCTCTGAGTGGCTTGGCGGCATTGATCCAATTACACGTGGCCAATGCCAGCGGTGCGGCTCGCGATAATCTGACGTTATTACAACAACTGGTGGATAAACTTATCGCCAATCGTCCAACTTACCGCTGTAATCATTGTGGATTCGCGGGTAAAAAACTGCATTGGTTTTGCCCCGGTTGCAAGGAGTGGGGTAGCATTAAGGCTATCCGTGGCACCGAAGGAGACTGAAAGCTAGAATGATATCCCCTGTTATTGTCGCCCTGGATTTCCCGGATCCCAATTCCGCATTAGACCTGGCAAAACAACTCGATCCCCGTAACTGCCGTTTGAAAGTCGGCAAAGAACTGTTCACTCGCGGCGGACCGCAAGTTGTGGAGCATCTCCAGTCACTGGGATTCGAGATTTTTCTCGATCTTAAGTTTCACGATATTCCCAATACGGTCGCTGGGGCGGTGCGGGCGGCAGCCGAACTTGGCGTGTGGATGGTCAATGTTCACGCAAGCGGCGGCAGTCGTATGATGACGGCCGCGGTGGCTGCTCTTAGCGAATTCAAGCAGCCACCTATTCTGATTGGCGTGACGGTCCTGACCAGCATGGACCAAGCCGACCTTATTGAATTAGGTATACAGCACTCTCCGGCAGAGCAGGTGTCTCGACTTGCGGAGCTCGCTGCCGTTTGCGGATTGGGTGGTGTGGTCTGCTCTGCCCAAGAGGCCAGCGCGCTGCGTGAAGAACATGGGCCAGAGTTTTGTCTGGTAACCCCCGGCATTAGACTAGCTGGCGACGCATTGGGCGACCAGAGACGCGTTGTCACGCCGGTGGATGCCATTGCAGTTGGGAGTAGTTATCTAGTGATAGGTCGCTCGATCACCGCAAGCGGCAACCCTGGGGCCACCCTGGATGGCATTGTTGAGAGTATCGCGGCCTCCTGAGAAAGTTTTTTTGCGAATTTCTTGATCTTCTGAGAATTGGTCTATACTGACTGTGTGACACGGATGTCACGGGAACTGTCAGATCAAGGAGATCACTATGACAATACTCACATGGATTAAGTGGATTTTTCTTTCAACCCTCATCGCCAGCGCTACACCATCGTTGGCACAAAACCCCGCTGTACAAATTGCCGATGCTACTTCTGTAATCAATGTGCAGGCGGTTAATATTAACGTTGCCGATGCAAAAACACTGTCCAAGGCCCTGCTGGGTGTTGGTGTTGTCCGAGCGAACGCGATTGTGAACCACCGCGAAACTTATGGGCCCTTCAGCTCCGTGGAAGATCTACGGAAAGTGAAGGGCATTGGAAAATCGGTCGTCGATAAGAATCGCGATCGGATCATATTGGATTAAAGCCCCTCGCATCCGTATCATGAGGGGGCTTTAGCCCCCTGTTTTATTTTCGTCAGAGAATATTTAATGTATCGGAAGACGAACCATGGTTGATGAACCGAAGGCACCCCTGCATGGGAGATAGTTACCTCATCACCGGTGCCACTGGATTTGTGGGTCGCGAGTTGTGTCGCAGCTTCAGTGCCGACAGTAAATCCTTCGTAACTTTACAGCGTAAATCGGTGCCCGGCCTGGGCTCCACTTCCGACTTTTCCGCAGACCTTGCCCTTGCGCAAATACCGGGCGCCTGCCTGGACGGAGTGAGTACGGTAATCCATTTGGCAGGCATGGCGCATGTCGACGCGCCAGCCGAACAACACGAACAACTCAATCAAGAGGCGACGCTGCGATTGGCGGAATCTGCAGCGGCGGCTGGGGTGGGTCATTTTATCTTTTTGAGCAGCGTTAAGGCGATGGGTCCCTCGCGTGAAGGGTTGCGTCGGGAGGAGGGCGATCTTGGGCCGGTCGACAGCGACTATTCCCGCTCAAAACGCGCCGCCGAAATTGGCCTTGAGATCATATCCCGCGAATCGGGCATGCGCACAACAGCGCTGCGTTCGGCGCTTGTTTATGGTGCAGATGCCCGGGCGAATATCCGATCACTGATCGGTAGTATTGCGCGTGGCTTGCCGGGTTTGCCAGAGCGAGGCGGGCGATCAATGGTGGCCATCGATGATCTTGTCGCAGCAATTAATGCGGTTGTGTCACAAGGAGGAAACGGTTATTCGTGTTATATCGTTTGTGGTGATTGCGACTATAGCGCCAGACATATTCAGGATGCCACCAGAGATGCTTTGAAAGTTGGGTCGGTGCGCTGGACGCCACCGCTATTTTTGTGGAGGCTTGCAGCTGGCTGTCGTGATCTGATGTCCCCCGGATTACTGCCGGGAGACAGTACTTTTGCTAAATTGTTTGATAGCGAATTGTATAGCAGTCGGGCATTACAGCAGGCGACCGGCTGGAAACCACAGTCAACCTTCGAGCTGCACCTGCCAGCCATACTCAAGGCCATGAGCCTGGCGGATGGGGCGGATGGCTGAGTCATTGCTGCTTTCCTTGCTGGTGGTTGCTGCAGTCAGTTTCGCCGCGTCTGGATTATTCGTTTTCGTTGCGCATCGGCTTGCTCTATTCGATCTTCCCAACCAGAGAAGCTCTCACCAACTTCCGGTGCCACGCGGTGGCGGCGTGGCGATTGTATTGGTGACTTCAACTGCCTACCTGTGGCTTCGACCCATTGGTCTTTCGGCTTTGGATACACTGTTTCTATGTGGAGGTATCATCGCCGTGGTGGCTTTTCTGGACGATCTTCGCAGTTTGCCGGCCTGGGTGCGATTTGCCGGCTATTCCGGGTGTGCTGTCCTGTTTCTTTGGCTGGCGGTGACGCCCTCTCAGGTCGCTGAGCTGGCGCCCTTTGCGGTCGTGATCAATTATGTAATGTTGTTTATAGCCATTATGTGGAGCAGTAATCTTTACAATTTTATGGATGGCATTGATGGTCTGGCTGCCGGTCAGGCGATTGTCGTATTACTTGGCGCCGCTTCCTTGTTGATCTGGGGGCAGGGGCAGTTGGTTTACACGCTACCGATGCTGGTGCTCGCGTCGGCCGTATTGGGTTTTTTGCCGGTAAATTGGGCTCCGGCCCGTTTATTTATGGGTGACGCAGGAAGCGTTTATCTGGGGTTCATGCTCGCGGGGTTTGCCCTGCTAACCGTTACAGCAGAATTGCTGGGTCTTGTTACTTGGTTGATTCTGTTGGGATTGTTCATCAGCGATGCGAGTTATACGCTGATCTGGAGAATTGCGAGTGGACAGCGCTTTCTCGAGGCCCATAGGCTACATTTGTACCAACGTCTGACCGATCGGTGGAACAGCCACACCCGTGTGGTTTTGATTTTTATGGCAGTGAATATTCTGTGGCTACTGCCCTTGGCCTGGGCGGCGGAAGTTTGGCCAGAGGCAGCCGTTTGGCTATTTATATTGGCGTATTCTTCCTTGTTGCTGGCGATGGTTAAATTTCGCCATCTGAAGTAGAATACATCGCTAACTTGCTGATTCAGAGAGAATTTTGCTTACAACCACAAAGCTGATAAAGCGTAGCTACCGCTCTTTGAGACGGGCTTTAGTAGAGTCTGTAGAGAAGGGCTTCGAGCTGCCGAGAAATATCAAGCAAGCTTTTCTCTTGAGCCTTGATATGGTTTTTGTGGTGGTGGCGATGTGGTCTGCTATAGCCCTGCGGCTGGGTGATCCAAACATACAGTTGGCGGCTGCGGAAATAATCGTCAGCGTTGGCACTATTCTGATAAGCGCTATAGTTTTTCTGCGCTTGGGCTTATATCGCGCTGTTATTCGTTTCATGGGACAGCAGGCCATCTGGGCTGTCATTCGAGGTGTCAGCTATTCGGCTCTTGGCCTCGCCGCGCTTATCTTTTTTACTCAGGCACATGTGCCTCGATCACTGCCTTTTATCTATTGGGGTTTGGCCCTGTTTGCCGTTGGTGGTTCGAGGTTGAGTTTGCGTGCGTGGTATCTGTATAAGCTACGTTCCAGCTGTGAGAAGGTTGTGATATATGGGGCCGGAGAGTCTGGAAGGCAATTATTGACAGCGTTACTACACGGCGAGGATTTTCACCCCGTGTTTTTCGTCGATGACGATCCAAAGGCTCAACACAGGGTTATCAATGGTGTCACCGTACATAGCCCAACGGAGCTCCCTCAGCTTATCGATAGCCACGATATCACCCAAATACTTCTGGCTATTCCTTCTGTGACTGGTGAGCGGCGCAAAGCGATCATCAACTCGCTGGTTAATCTTCCGGTATACGTGCGCACCGTTCCTTACTTCAACGACTTGCTGCAGGGCACGGCCAGCGTCGCTGAAATCAAAGACATAGCACTGGAAGACTTGCTGGGCAGGGATCCGGTGCCTCCTCATCCCGAGTTGATGGAGCGCTGTATCACCGGCAAGGTAGTCATGGTTACCGGAGCCGGAGGCTCGATCGGCGCAGAGTTGTGTCGTCAGATCATGGTCTCTGGCGTACGTGAGCTCATTCTGTTCGATAACTCTGAGTACGCTTTGTACCGTGTAGAGGAAGAATTACGCTCGCTAATGAATGTTCTTTCCGCGGAGATCGTATTGATACCTCTACTGGGGTCGGTGCAGGACCCTCGCCGCCTGCGACATATTTTTTCGACGTTCGAGATTGATACCGTATATCACGCGGCGGCGTACAAACACGTTCCCATGGTGGAGTACAACGTCGCCGAAGGTGTTCGTAACAATGTATTGGGCACCTGGTACGCGGCAGAGGCTGCCATCGAAGCAGGGGTGGAAAACTTCGTATTGATTTCAACCGATAAGGCGGTTCGACCAACCAACGTGATGGGCGCTTCCAAGCGATTTGCCGAGATGTTACTGCAGGCTCTGGCCCGGGAGACCGACGCCACCCGTTTTTGCATGGTTCGCTTCGGCAATGTACTGGGCTCATCCGGTTCGGTGGTGCCCTTGTTCCGCGAACAAATTGAGCGCGGCAAAGATCTCACAGTGACCCACCCGGATGTTTCGCGGTACTTTATGACCATTCCGGAAGCGGCGCAGCTTGTACTTCAGGCTAGTGCAATGGGTCTCGGAGGGGATGTCTTCGTACTGGATATGGGCGAGCCGGTGCGCATTCAGGACCTCGCTCGACGGATGATCCAGCTGACCGGACATGAGGTCAAGGACGAGAACAACCCCGATGGCGATATTGGCATTGTCTTTACTGGTCTGCGTCCCGGAGAGAAGCTCTTTGAGGAGTTACTCCTCGGTCACGGGGTGTCGGGTACGGGTCATCCTATGATTATGCGTGCCGATGAAGAATATCTGGAGATGGCGATTATCAAAGTTCATCTCGCCGCTCTGGAGCAGTACTGTGAGGATATGGAGTGCAATGGAATTCGCGCTGTACTGCTCGAAGCAGTTAGTGGCTTTGATGAGCACCAAGGCCTGCACGATCATGTCTGGCAGCGGCAACGCCAACTGGCTCGAAACGCAGACTCCAACGTAAAACCTCTTTTTCCTGCAGTCAGTAGCGAACAATAGCCCTGAGTTTGATTATTGCCTGGCTCAGTTCAGAGCCAGTTGATCCAGCGGTAGTTCAGTAGTCTGTTTTATGGTCTCCATAACAAAGCTGGAGCTGACATCTGAAAGGTCGGCCCTAATCAGTTTTTTGTAGAGTCGGTCGTAACCCGGCATATCGGCTACCACCGCTTTTATTAAATAATCGAGTTCGCCACTCATTCTGTATACCTCCAATACTCCCGAAATATTGCGGGTAACTTGCTGAAACTTGGTTGCCCACTTGTCGTTGTGTTGATTGGTGCGCACCGAGATGTATACCGTAAGTGGCAAGTTCAGCTTGTTTGGATTGAGCAATGCAACGCGTTCGCGTATCACATTCTCCGCCTCGAATTTTTGTAAGCGGCGCCAGCAGGCAGACTTTGAGATGGCGACGGCATCTGCGAGTTCCGCCACAGAGAGGCTCGCATCTTTTTGTATCAAAGCCAGTATTGAGCTATCAGTTTTATCCAATTACTTTCGTCCCTAATATTAATCTAATATAGATATATTATGCCATTTAATTCTATATAAGTGGAATAATAATCCATTATTTACCTAATATTTGATGGTTATGGGAACAATGTGCTGCGCGATATGCCGTAATATGGCCCTACAAATTACCGAGTTGAGAAATGGCCGTGAGCGTGAACCTCCTTGAAAAAATCCGCGCTGGCATTATTGGTGAAAGAGCAATGATTCCAACCACCTTCGGTGACAAACCCTTGGTGTACGCTGACTATACGGCTTCCGGTCGCTCGTTGAGTATCGTCGAAGACTACATTCGAGATCAGGTCCTTCCCTATTACGCTAACACCCATACAGAGACTTCCTTTACTGGCGCCCAGACTACTGCCTTGAGAGAACAGGCGCGGGATATTATTCGCGATGCCGTTAAGGCCGGCGAAGAAGACTGCGTTATTTTCTGTGGCCCAGGCGCCACGGCCGCCATCAATAAATTGATCGATATTCTCAATATTCGCCTGCCAGCCGATCTTGCCAAAAGACATGACTTGCTCGAGGTAATCCCTATGGAAGATCGTCCGCTGGTTTTTGTTGGGCCCTATGAGCACCACTCTAACGAGTTGCCTTGGAGGGAGTCGATCGCTCAGGTCGAGGTGATCCCATTGGATGAGAACGGACAGATTGATACCAACACGCTGGAACAGCGTCTGGTGGATGTTGCCGGTTCGCGGCTGATAATTGGTAGTTTTTCTGCCGCCTCTAATGTCACCGGTATTAAGACTAATGTCGATAAAATTAGCGCTCTATTGCATGCTCACGGCGCGTATAGCCTATGGGACTACGCGGCCGCCGCACCCTACGTTGGTATCGATATGAACCCCGTTCCCAGCGCTACATTGGGCAATCCCAGCAAGGACGCCATTTTTCTTTCGCCGCATAAATTTGTCGGCGGGCCGGGTACCCCGGGAGTATTGATTGTTAAGAAACGGCTTCTCAACAACAGCGTACCCTCGGTGCCTGGTGGAGGCACGGTGATGTACGTGACGCCTGAGGATCATCGTTTTGTTGCAGATCCGGAGCACCGCGAGGAAGGGGGAACGCCAGCTATCGTCGAATCTATCCGAGCTGGTCTGGTGTTCAGGTTACAGCAGCAGGTTGGCACGGCGGTCATCGAAGGGCTCGAAGAGGGCTACGTGCGGCGGGCAATGGAGCGGTGGTCGCCGAACCCCAATATAGATATTCTCGGCAGTGCCGATGCGGATAGACTTTCAATTTTTTCGGTGCGTCTCAAACACGCGGGAAAAGATCTTCACTATGCCTTCGTCGTAGCTTTGTTGAACGATCTTTTCGGAATTCAGGCTCGGGGTGGGTGCTCCTGCGCTGGACCCTATGGCCACAGTTTACTGGGGATGGACATGGACTACAGCAAGGCCTTGGAGCGGGAGTTATTGGACGGTTACATGGTTATGCGACCGGGTTGGGTACGACTGAACTTTAATTACTTTATCGATGAAGAAACGTTTCAGTATTTGCTGGGTGCCTTGGAGTTGGTGGCTGAACACGGTTGGCGCCTGCTGCCTTACTATGAATTTGCTGCGGCCAGTGGTTGCTGGCGTTATCAGGGACGTCGTATGGAGTTGGTGGCGAACCTGGATAACTTCCTCGGAGATTCAGATGAGCAGACTGGTGCGCGAGGTGCGCCCCCAGAACCACTGGCCGAGTATTTGGTCAGGGCAGAAATCGAATTAATGAAACACCGCAAAGATGCTCAGCAGTACTCTTTGAAGCTACCGGAAAGCTGTGAACAGCTTCGCTGGTTTGTGCTTCCCCAAAGCGTCCTGGAGGACCAGGCAGTAAGTCACATCCCACCGACTAACGTTTACTCAGCCGGTACCCAGGATGATATTGAAGCAGGTGGAAACACAGCTTGTGGTTTGGGCCTGAAATTGGCATAGAAGCGGCGTGAGGTTTGTTGCGGTAACGGGTTGCTCTATCTATCCTTTAAAGCGAAGATAGTCGAGATGTTTGCCGAACCCCAAACGAACACAAGGCGGGATGAAAATGACTTCCTACTCAGTACTGGCTTTAACACCGACAAACGAGGACTGGATCCCAAGCTATGTTAGTTCTGTCACCGAATTAGTCGCTAAACACGGCGGTAAGTACCTGGCCAGAACTGGCAGCCACGAAACCCTCGAGGGTAACGGCCAAGAGGCGGCACTGCGAGTTATCATCGAGTGGCCCACGAAGGAAGCGGCGCAGGCATTCATGGGCGATCCAGACTATGCGCCGCATTTCGCTGCTCGATCTGCCGGTTCGGAGAGCCATCACTGCCTCATTGAAGGTAGAGACGATCTCGCCTGAAAAAGTTAGTGAGCCAATAGGGCTGCGCCAACGACGGATCTCTCTTTCCGATGGATTCGTGATGCGTACATCTGAAACTTTTTATGGTTATAAAATGCCACTTTTATTTCCGCGGAACTGATCTCGAGGACTGCGAAACCGGGTTGATACACCAGAAACTCCGAGGCTATTTCATCTCCGGCAGCTAATGGTTTACTGCGGATGCGTGTGCTTGATGCCGCCCCCTGGATTACCATATCGCCCCAGTTTGCCGACAGGTGTTGTTGGTGATGCTCATGACCGCTGAATACGAGGTTTACACCGCATTCCTTCACAAATGGCATAAGAGCGGAGCGTAGATTACTTTCGCGAAATGAGTTGTGCCGGGCTCCACTGGAGTAAAGGGGGTGGTGGGTTGCGATGATCCGCCAACCGGGTCGATCACATAGATAATCTTTTGCGCGTGCCAATTGCTTGGCGAAGTTCAACTCCATGTCTCGCTGATAGGGAGGGAAATCTGACCCCGGTGCTATGAAACTCGTGTCGAGTACATATATCCCGAGCCAGTCCGGCAGGTTAGGAATGCCATAGTCTGGCGCGGGCATTCTCCAGGTCGGAGAGAGTGAGGAGTACTTGATCTGTGCGTTGATGCTCCCACGCCTATCGTGATTACCCACCACCATCCAGAAATCGGTACGGGATTCGGTAATAAACGGCTTATAGGGCTCCAGAAAGGCACTCATCCATTGTGGGTCTGTGAGCGAGGAGACACCCGCGGGATAAAAGTTGTCTCCCAAGCCAATCGCAAAATCGCAAGTCTTGGTGTGGCAGGTGGACCACATGGATTTTGCCACCTGCTCTTGCATTACCCCGCCAGAGCCGGAATCACCAAATAAAACCACGCGAATGGATTCTTTGTCCTTGTGATCATGCGACGTTGCGTTGGTCAGCTCGTAACGTTCTAAGAGTTTGAGATGGAATAAGTTTTCTTTTTTGAAGAAGTCCACCAGCAAAACAGCGATGCACACGCCAACGACAAGTAGTAAGGCGGAAAAACCAACCCGGAATTGATGTTTTACTTTTGGCCACATGTATCAGGATACCTCTTGGATGCTATACATTTTAGTCTGACTATAATCAATGAATCTGAAGATCGTCCAAGCATTTGCTGAAGATGTACCTAATTCACGGTTGTTGTAAAAATTCAGCACTGGCCCGATACAAATTATACACATCAACTTTTGAGCTGATGCTGTAGGGCGTGTGTATCGAGAGTACCGGCACGCCGAAGTCGATAACCTCCATATTGAGTCGTGTAAACTCGCCTCCGATTGTGCCGCCTCGCCCGCCGCCTTCTTTGTAGGAGGCGGTCTGCCAGGCGATACCCGCTGCATCGAGTAGACCCCTGATCTTGGCGGTGAACTCCGAGTTCGCGTTGAATCCATGGCCATACATCTTGAGGTTAACACCGTGTCCAAGCCTGGGAGCATTGCTTATTTCAAATCCGCCGGGGTTCTTGGGGTTGACCCCTGGATTGACATCGATAGAGATCATTTCACTGGCAGCCAGCGCGTCCCGCAACATCAGATCATTGTATCCACCCTCAGCGGCAGATCTGAGTAGTCGGGCCAGCATTGTAGTGAAGAAGTCTGACTTGGCACCTGTATTGTTAACGTTGCCCACCTCCTCATTGTCGACCAGGTAAACAACGGCTGTGCGTTCAGGGCTGTCTAGTCCTAGGGCAGCCATCAGCCCCGCATAGCCACCCAGACGGTCATCCTGTCCGTAGGCTGCGATCAGCGCGCGGTCAAAACCAACATCACGCGATTTGTAGGCGGGAGTTAACGCGAGTTCTGCCGAAACCAGGTCGGCGCGAGATAAGTTGTACTCCTGAGCAAGGTAGTTCATCACCTCTTCCGCCACGTCTTTCCCGGACGTCCCGGGGATATGGCCAACGATGGGATCCAGTTCCTCGTGCGTAACCTGATCCTTGACCTTCTTGTCAGCATATCCCCTGTCTGTGTGGGGTGACATATCCGCGATCACGAAAATCGGGTCATCATCGGCCATGCCCACATCCACCATCAACGTGGACCCGTTCTTTCGATCGACACGGCCACTGAGGGCCAGAGGTATATTGGTCCACTGGTAGGGTTTGATACCCCCGTGTACGGCTGTCTGGAAGAGTGCGAAGCCCTCCTTTTCATACAAGGGCCGCGCTTTTAACTCTAATCTGGGCGAGTCGATGTGTGCCCCCACAACCCTGAAGCCTTGTGCCATCGGCTGGTTTCCGATGACGATCAGCGCCAGAGTCCGGTCGCGATTAACGACGTAGTATTTTTCTCCCGGTTGTACTGGTTCGTTTTCCTTAAAGCGGCGAAAGCCATTTTTTTCAGCCAGTGCTACTGCGTGCGTAACAAAGGACAGCTCGGTTCGTGCCAGCTCGAGAAATTTTTTATAGCCCTCACCAAAAGTGAACACTTGCTTACGCTGGGCAGTCTCCAAACTAACCCAGGACGATTTGCAGTCGAGATTATCTGAGCAATTGCCTTCCTTGTCTTTCGCCGACGCGGCAGTTGCCAGCATTAAGCACACCGCTATCATCGCTAATCTGAAACCCGTCACCTTACTGCCTCTCGCTGTTCAATTGCTTCTACCGTCTTATCGGTCGCCATCACTACAGTTACCAATGGCCTTGGCCCGACCTCATCAAATAATCGTAGATCATAACGCATAAAGCAGGGGACGGCCTCTCGGCGAGGCTGATGGCTTGGGTGCGGAATCAGGTTTTGATCTTTACCTAGTCTGTGTTTGCCAGCGTGGGCGACTCTACGGGAGCATTCTTACGGCTTTCGATCAAGGTCGCTACTTTGTCGTGCTCTGGTGAGCCCGAGTAAAATCGAGACAGTTCAACGATAAAGGACTTTAAGTGCGCCCTGTCTCCGCTGGAGATATCCGAACCCGACACTGCCTCATCATCCAGGGTAGATGTCTGCATGGCGTTCATGGCGCCCTTGAGAGTCAGTACGAATTTAATATTTGGGGTAATCAGTGCATCTCCATGCCAGTCACTGGCCACTGTATAGTCACGCACATAATCATCTGCGAACAAGTCTTGGCCAAAACTGTGGGCACTTGGCTCGATATCGTAACCTAGAGCGGCAAACAGGGTGGCAGGCATGTCCAGATGGCTGGTCATATTCGTATATTTTTCAGCACGCTGCCCAGGAATGTGAACGAGCATGGGTACACGAATTTGCTCTTGCACAAAGGTTGAGTTGTGACCCCAGCGTCCTTTTTCCATAAACTCTTCGCCGTGATCGCCTGTGACAATGACGATTGTATTGTCATAGAGATCCTGTTCTTTCAAGGTGTCAAAGATGAGTGCAAGTCGGGTGTCCAGATAGTGGCTAGAGTTTATGTAGCGGTTTTTGATTTTGGTAATATTTTTTGCAATGTCGACTGACAGGTAGTCAAAATCATCGAGGTAGTCGGGCTCCAGAATACTGCTGTCGGGGAAATAGTAGTTAGCGTGGGCGGACTCGAAAAACATAAAGCCAAAAAAAGGTCTGCCCTTTGATTTGGAATCTTTGATGTAACTTATCAGATCGTCTGTGTTCCTCGTGTCCCGCAGCCAACCGGGGCCCTCACGGTTCTCGATCAATTGCTTGGGTTGAAAGCCTGCGAAAATGGTTTTATCAAATTCTGGGTAGGTAAATCGAGCACTGGTGAAAGCTTTCATTGTGTAGTTTTTTTGCTGTAACACATCCAGAAGTAGCGGCGTTTGTCGCGTATTGAGAAAATCGAACCAATAGGAGCCATAAATGCCATAAAATTGAGAGAACATGCCAAGCCGTGTGCCATTTCCTCCGCTGTAGTGTGAGGCGAACCAACTGTTATTGCTGGCAAATTCATACGTGCTGGGCATAATTCGCTCTGTCACCATGTCGTGCCGTAGCGATTCTGCCGTTAGCCATATAATGTTGTACGGTTGGGTAATGGTTTTTCCGTTCGAGCCAGATACCGGGTAATCGAGTTTTCCAGAATAGCTGCTTCCAGCGCTGACAATATTCTGGCTATCGACGGATTTCAGCCCGCGACTAATGTAGAACCCACGTGCGGTGACAGGTATGTGCCACACTACCCGCGAAGCTACGGACAGTACCTCGGTATTAGCTGTAAATGCTGAATAGGAAAAGAAAATTACCTCGCTGAGGAACAGTAGGGCCACTCCAACCAAGATGGGCAGTTTTTTTACGGTCCGAGGTAGCAGTCGTTCAAATGGTAAATACCTGATGGAAATTAAATAGAGTCCGATGACGATCAGTCCGCCAATGGTTGCAGAACGGTAAAATGATCCTGACAAACCCAGGGCTTCAATTCCACCAGGTGTCGTCAACAGATTAATGACGAAGCCGCCTATAAAGAAATTGTACATTGCGTGAAGCTTGTAGTTTGCCAGCAGTAGGCCTATTAAACTCAATACGAACAAATGAAGGCAGATATAATAGGCAGGATGGCGAAAGCGCGAATACAGCAGAAATAGGAAAACTAGCGGTATGCAGAGTAAGGTGGACTGCAATGCTGCAACCATTATGGTGTAA
>JBLHKV010000003.1:0-38842 GCA_047618115.1 Halieaceae bacterium
TTACCAACAGCCAGGCATACAACTCTTTACCCGCGAGTTCATTCGCCATTCGCAGTGGTTCAACCGCGGTAGCCAATGAAATCATCGTATAATTTTTGAGTAGTAAAAAACCGACCAACGTGGGATGAGAGGTATTTCCCTGGCTGCTGCGTTCCGTTTGCGTATCGCTCATACTATTGCTATATCTCGGCAAACCAACCCGGAGAGGAGTCTAGATGAGGGGTACTATATGGGGCTAACCAGTCCGGCGCAAGGGATTAAATTGCCGACAGTGGAGCTCTATGTAAGCCGGTATTAGCGTTCTTATTCTTGGCTGCGGCGACGACGTCGGCGCCCTGATTTGGCGTTATCTGGTGTGTTCGCCTGCATTTTCTCCAGAGGCCTTTCAACCACACTGAACAAATTAGGGAAGGCATCGGATTTATTGGGGAAGGCCATGGCGTCGACAAAATAATCCTGAAATTTCGGTTCGACCGCGGTCTCTATCTTTTCGATGTCTCGCACCACCGCCTCTATCACCTTGCGCGCCTGCTGATTGAGTAACGCAATACGGGCGCCGGTACCCGCGGCATTTCCGGCAGAGGACACCTGAGCCAAGTCACAGTCGGGTATCAGGCCCAACACCATGGCTCTCTTCACGTCTATGTGGCTGCCAAAGGCACCCGCCAGGCGGATTCGTTGGACAGTTTTCACACCCATCCGATCCATCAACAGTTTAACCCCGGCGTAGAGAGCCCCTTTTGCCAGCTGAATCTGGCGCACATCACTCTGCGTTACCGTGATGATGGACGAACCGCTGTGCAGCACATAGGACCAGGTGCGATCATCGCTTACTATTCTCGGGCTACGAACCCTCATGTCACCGTCGATCACGCCATCGGTAGTAACGATACCGGAGAGGTACATTTCAGCCACTACTTCGATAATACCCGAACCACAAATACCGGTCACGCCAAACGCCTGAACCGCTTCTGCAAAGCCAGGCTCATCAGACCAGAGAGCGCTGCCGATCACCTGGAACTTGGGCTCGAGCGTGGCGGGATCAATACGAACCCGCTCTATTGCGCCATTCGCCGCGCGCTGTCCACAACTGATCTGAGCCCCCTCAAAGGCCGGTCCGGTAGGGCTGGAGCACGCTAACAAACGATCGCAATTACCCAACACAATCTCGGCATTCGTGCCGATATCGACCAGCAGGGTCATCTCCTCCTGCAACTGGGGCTCCTCCGAGAGGATTACGCCAGCTGTGTCTGCCCCAACGTGCCCGGCAATACAGGGCAGGATGTAAACCATGCCGCCAGGATTAATATGCAATCCCAACTCAGAAGCCTTGACGCGGATGGACGCATCCGTGGCCAGTGCAAAGGGCGCGCCTCCGAGTTCCACCGGATCAATACCCAGCAGTAAATGGTGCATGATCGGATTGGCAACGAAACAAATCTCCAGTACATTTTCACGGGGTACAGAAATTTCCTCCACTACATTAACGACCAGAGTATTAATGGCCTCGCGGATAACTGTAGTCATCTGCTCCGCACCTTCCGGGTGCATCATCACATACGATACCCGGCTCATCAGGTCTTCACCAAAGCGGATTTGTGGATTCATCAAACTACTGCTGGCCAATACCTCGCCAGTCCCCAGGTCGCACAAATGCGCTGCGACTGTTGTGGAGCCAATGTCGATTGCAATCCCGAGAGCCTGTTGATGAAACCCGGGCCACAGAGCAATAATTCGCGACTCGTGGTCCACCGCAGCGGTGACCAGCCAATTCCCCTTGCGCAGCACAGTCTGGACCTTGAGTAATAGCGCCGGATCACAATCCAACCCGGTTAGCTGCCACTCTGTCTCAAGCGCCTCGTGCAGTCGCTGCATATCCCCCTTGGGATTGTGCATATCTGCTTCTTCAACGGCCACATAGTAAAGATGGATGCCGGGATCGAGGCTGATATCACGGTACTCAGCATCCTTGCGCACCACTTGCCTGTGTACCTGACTATCGGGGGGAACATCTATTACAACGTCATCGAGAAGCAGCGTATGGCAGCTCAGGCGGCGACCGCTCGCCAGTGGCTTCTTGCGCTCGCTGTAGCGTATCTCCGTCTTCGACAGTGGCGACAGGTGGCTATTGTGTGAACTCAGTTGATGCTTGGGAAATTCACCCTCCGCACAAATGATCTGGCACCGCCCACAGAGTCCGCGACCGCCACAAACTGAATCGATATCCACGCCGAGATCACGCGCCGCATCCAGCAAAGGCGTATTAATAGGGAAGCTACCACGCCGACCCGAAGGCATAAAAACAACCTTTACTTCCTTGGTGGCGACAGCGAGGCCCTCCGTATTATTCAGAGTATTGGTGCTGGCGGCGATGAGGTCGGCCGATGCTTCGTATTCGTGCATATCCTGGTCCTGTTAATCCCTGCGACGTCTGCGCACTCTACCACCGCGCGCGCCCGGATCAGCGCCCTCTGCGAGGGGCTCCCGATACGCTCTGATCCAATGCGCACAATCCGGATCGTGCCCCATCATCACATCCGCGCCACGCACTGCCTGCATAACCTCCGGGTGCAAGGGACTGGTGATCGCCGAGGTCATCCCGGCCGCAATAGCCATATTCAGAAATGATGCGTTGATGCCATTGCGATTGGGCAATCCAAAGCTGACATTCGATGCTCCACAGGTCGTATTAACTTTGAGCTCTTCACGCAGTCGCCGCACAACGTGCATCACCTGCAATCCCGCTGTGTTGATGGCACCTATGGGCATCACCAGTGGGTCGACGACTACATCGCTGTGCGGAATACCGTAATCGGCAGCGCGCTCAACGATCTTGCGGGCAACCTTGAAGCGCTCGTCCGGATCTTCCGAAATACCGGTCTCGTCATTCGAAATGGCAACTACAGCAGCACCGTACTTGGCAACCAACGGCAGGACGCGCTCGAGAACTTCGTCCTCACCGGTAACCGAGTTAACCAGCGCCTTGCCCTGGTATACAGACAGACCGGCCTCCAGTGCCTCGATGATGGAGGAATCGATCGACAAGGGGGTATCGGTAATGGACTGAACGAGTTTTATCGCCCTGGCTAAAATCGCCGGTTCATCCGCGAGTGGAATACCCGCATTAATGTCGAGCATATGGGCGCCGGCGGCCACCTGTGCCAGAGCATCGGCTTCAACCCGACTGAAGTCTCCCGCTTTCATCTCCTCGGCTAGAATTTTTCTCCCGGTGGGGTTAATTCGCTCGCCGATAATTACGAAGCGCTGGTCGAAGCCAATTCTTACTTCCTTCGTCGCCGAACTAATCACGGTTATCGTCATTCATCTATCTCCAGTTTTTTCTAAGGCTCGAACGGCGGGCCTCAAGCATTTTCAACTTCTGCGCGCCAATTCGGCTGCCAGGGTTTGCGACCGCCGAGTATGCCGGTCCTATCAACGATTTCCGCCACTCGGCGCTCCTGACGGTAGGCCATAATATGTACGCCGTGAACGCCCTCTATGTCTCGGATCTGCTGAATCAGCTCGACGCACAGATTTACGCCCTCTTGCGACTGATTCTCCGCGCCCTTAAGACGCTTGATCACAGCATCGGGAATATGAACACCAGCGACATTCGCGCGAATCCACTCCGCGGATTTTGCCGAGGCCAGCGGGCCAACTCCAGGCAAAATAAAGACCTTCTCGTGCAGGCCCATGTCCCTCACTCTGGACATATATTCCTTCAGCATGTCTATATCAAAACAGTACTGGGTTTGCACAAACTGCGCCCCGGCAGCCACTTTTTTGGCTAACCTGAGCGGTCTGTAGTCAAAGGGTGGCGCAAACGGATTGGCGGCAGCTCCGAGGAATATTTGAGGCGGATGGGACAATTTCCTGCCACTGAGGAAACAGCTGTCGTCGCGCATTCCACGCAGCATCTTCAGCGAACTCATACAATCCAGATCAAATACCGGTTTCGCCTCGGGATGATCTCCCGATTGCACACCATCTCCAGTCAAACAAAGGACATTGGAAACGCCCATTGCCGAGGCCCCCAAAACGTCGCCTTGAATCGCAATGCGGTTGCGGTCCCGCGCTGAAATTTGCATAACCATGGAATAACCGCAACGGGTCAACAGGGAACACATACCGACACTCGACATATGACAATTGGCGCCAGAGCCATCGGTAGCGTTAATAGCATCTACATAGCCGTCAAACATTCGGGCGCGCTCGTAAACCTCGTGAGGATCCGCGGAGTCCGGAGGTGCTATTTCTGCCGTGACGGCAAAAGTACCAGCCCTCAGAATT
Organism: Halieaceae bacterium; assembly: GCA_047618115.1. Classification (GTDB taxonomy): domain Bacteria; phylum Pseudomonadota; class Gammaproteobacteria; order Pseudomonadales; family Halieaceae; genus CALJGI01. The sequence goes on from JBLHKV010000003.1 coordinate 4,291, forward strand.
CGCTCGAGGCGTCCAGGCGACACATGGCCGGGCAGAATCGCGAGGTCTTCACCGGGATCCGGCTCATCATCAAACGTCATTGAGTCACAACCCTCCTTGCTTCGTAGCGCAACCGAGCGGCCCTCAGCCACGCGGAACGCCCCTTCTGGCGCGCATCTACAGGGGCCTGGATCACTTGTATCGCCTGCGTTCCCTCCGGCAACTTCTGGCTGCCCTCCCAGGCCAACACCCAAACACAGGGCATATCCGGTTCGACTTCACAATTTCCGTTGGCCCGAACACCGCCACAGGGTCCATTGCGCAATGTCTTCGGGCAATTCATTGGGCAAGCCATGCCAGTAGAACCCAGAGTGCACTGACCACAAGATTGGGAGTCGAACAGAAAGCCTTTAATCCATCCCTCTATTTTGGCGATAAACCGGTCGAGTCGCTCGCCGCCAAAGCGATCGATCAGGGGTACCATCAGGGTCAGCATGAATTCCAGGAAATCATAAACAGCCAACAACCATCGAGAATTCTCGACCGACCAACGTCGCATTCGGTACATCATTTGTCCCCGGCGACGCCCTTGTTTTTGATCAACACAGTCAGCAGCTCATCGCTGTACTGATCTTCGATCAAAGCGACCTCCCGTTCGGCCAGAGCCTGTTTGTCCTCCACATCGGCGATCACGGTGCGGTCCCGACGCCAATCTTCCATATAGGCTTCGCTACTACCCTTTCCGGCACGCATGGCAGCACGATCGATGGCTTTGGCAAAGCGCGAACTCAATTCGCACTTTGCTCGATTTCGGCCTTTTTTAATAATGACCTGAGCGGGAATATCACGCCACATAACAACAATTTTTTCCACGACGCAATCCTCAGGCGACAGCCAACACCTGGGCTTGTAGACCTGTTTCCAAATCTCCATAGCCGCTGTGATGTTGCTCAAAATTCAGCCCCAGTATTTCTGCGGCACGTTTAGCGCGGGCAAGCAACGCCGGGTCGCGGCGCTGAGACAAGTACACCACCCGTCGATAGTTACCAAAGTAGTCATCCATCAACTCTGGATGGCGATCCAGCCCAAGACCGGTGATTATCAGCCTATCAAAGTGCCGCGCCAGAAAGTCTGTGAGGTATAGCGTGCCTGGCTCTGCCTCGGAAAATTCGCCGAAGGTTTTCTCGCCAGCGAAAAAAGAATAACAATGTGCACCGGGCAAGCGCTGAATATTCTCCCCCTCTAGAACCCGGTCTATATCGCCACCTGAACCGCAGTCAGCATAGGCGACAAAAATTGTCTGATATTGATCCCGGTATTGCTCGATTTTTTCTCGCAGTAGCCCCGCAATCAACTTCGGCCGGTTATGGAGATCCGCATCCAGGCATTTTACCTGCATGTGGCCCCAGCCATTGAGACGTTTTAGAGCTTCGATCTCGTGTGACAGAGCCCCACAAGCCAGCACCAACAAAGGTGCTAACTCGAGCTCGGTTTTGGCTACCCCAAAAGTGAGTGTGCCGGATTTAGATTTATCAAGCACCTGCCGCCGCTCTCTTTTCTTGCACGAGGCGAACCGCAGTAGTCGCAGCTTCTGCCGCGTCTCGACAATAGGCATCTGCACCAACGGCCTCACCGAATTCTTCGTTAAGTGGCGCCCCGCCCACCATTACAATGTACTTATCGCGTAGACCTTTAGCCTTAAGCGTATCGATCACGACCTTCATGTAAGGCATTGTTGTTGTCAGCAAGGCAGACATACCCAATATATCGGGTTGATGTTCCTCGAGAGCCGCCAGGTATTCTTCAACAGAATTGTTGATGCCGATGTCGGTTACTTCAAATCCAGCCCCCTCCATCATCATACCGACCAGATTCTTGCCAATGTCGTGAATATCGCCTTTTACGGTACCAATCACCATCGTGCCCACCGGCTTCGCGCCCGTTTCGGCCAGCAGTGGCTTCAAGATAGCCATTCCGCCTTTCATGGCATTAGCCGCAAGCAACACTTCCGGCACAAAAAGAATGCCATCCCGGAAATCTACGCCGACAATGGTCATGCCACCTACAAGTGCATCTGACAAAACTTTTTCTGGCGACCAACCGCGGTCGTCAAGCAGGATGTTTGTGCCCTCTTCGATCTCTTCTCTCAACCCATCGTAGAGATCGTCGTGAATTTGTTCGACAAGTTCCTCCGTCGACAAATCGGCGAGTACGATGTCATCATCGTCGTCAATTTCGTTTTGATCAGTAGGGTTCTGGTTCATGGTTTGTAGCCTCGTTATTATTACCTAGTAGTCCTGATCGGCAAAAGAATTCTTGCGCCGGGCGATAAAATCCAGCAACGCCTCGTCCACCGCTGGGTCCAGAGCAGGTGCCTGGTATTCGTTGAGCATGGCCTTCCACTGCTTATTGGCTCGCTGGGAAGAGTCCAGGGAACCGTCGACCTGCCACTGTTCAAAGCTATTGTTATCGGCAACTGTGGAGCGATAGAAAGCCGTTTCAAAATTAGCCATTGTATGTGCAGAGCCAAGAAAATGTGCCCCTGGACCGACCTCTCTGATCGCGTCCATAGCCTGGCCATTTTCAGACATATCCATTCCGCCCAACAGAATACTGACCATGTTGGCCTGGTCGGCATCCATGACGAATTTTTCATAGCCCATGGTAAGCCCACCCTCGAGCCACCCTGCGGTATGGAGCATGAAATTTACACCCGCCAATGCCGCCGTAATCATAGTATTAGCGGATTCGTAGGCAGCCTGTGCATCGGGGATTTTTGAACCGCAAAGACCACCGCCACTGCGAAAGGGCACGCCGAGGCGGCGAGCCAGCTGACCAACGACGTACATCACCATACTTGGCTCGGGAGTACCAAAAGTTGGTGCACCACTCTGCATGGATATAGCGCTGGCAAAGGTGCCAAAGATTACCGGCGCCCCAGGTTTGACCATCTGCACAAACGCCATCCCGGCGAGTGCCTCGGCTAGAATCTGTGTTGCCGTACCAGCCGTACTCACTGGAGACATGGCACCAGCCAATATAAAGGGGGAGATCATTGTTGCCTGGTTATGACGGGCATAGACCTTGGCTGCACCGAGCATTGTCGCGTCGAAAGTCAGCGGTGAGTTAGCGTTAATCAAACTGGTACAGACCGTGTTGTTTTCAACGAACTCGTCGCCGAAAACCACCTTGGCCATATCAACTGTATCCTGAGCGCGCTCGGGGTGTGTGACCGAACCCATAAAAGGTTTGTCGCTGTACTTGATATGGCTGTACACCATATCGAAGTGGCGTTTATTGACAGGAAGGTCAACCGGCTCACAAATAGTGCCGCCCGAGTGGTGTAGGCCCGGTGCCAGATACGCTAATTTGACGAAATTTCTAAAGTCCTCAATGGTCGCGTAGCGTCTGCCTTTGTCCAAGTCTCGAACAAAAGGTGATCCGTAGGCCGGAACCATAACAGTTCTGTCGCCGCCAATGATTACACTTCGATCGCTGTTGCGGGCGTGCTGGGTGAACTCAGACGGCGCCGAGGCCTGGATGATCGACCTGCACAGTCCTCTGGGAAATCGCACCCGTTCACCGTCTACATCAGCGCCCGCGTTCTTGAGAATAGCGAGCGCCTCGGGATCATCGCGAAACTCGACACCAATTTCCTCCAGAACGATATCGGCATTGTGCTCGATGAGTTCAATGCCCTCATCGTTCAGGTAATCCATATAGGGAATTCGACGGTCGATAAAAGTAGAGACCTGCGCCTGAACCTTTGCCCTCTCTGCATGCTTGGCTTCACGCCCCCGCGAACGTCCACCCCCGCTTCTTCCGCTCATGATTTTGCTTCCCGTTGTACAGCCATATCTTCAGATCTGAGATTGGCGCTAGTGTGTTCCAGTTTGCCCGCAGATGCGTATGAATTTGCGACGCGGGAATATGCGTAAACGACAGTCGGCTTTGACTTAGAGAGGCGATTAATCAGCCTCTCTAAGTAGCCTATTGGCCAGCGTTTTTAGAATCTGGCCGAGATTTAGTAAATCACGATCTCAGTGCGGCATTATCCGGGTCGTAGGGCGACTCCTCCACCACCGTCACCCGGTAACGTTCACTGAGGATCTCGATTTCCAGTTCGGTGCCGGGCACGGCGAACTCCGGTCGCACCAGCCCTAGCGCGAGCGATTTCTCGGTACGAAAACCAAAGCCACCGGATGTGCTACGGCCAACCAACTCGCCGTCTTTGTACAGCGCCTCTGAACCACGCGCATCGGCATCGGTCACTCCGTGAACTTCCATGGTCACAAAGCTATTGGAAAAACCCTTCTCCTGCCAAGCCAGCAGCGCCGACTTGCCAATAAAATCACACTCCTTATCGAGCCGAACGAACCTATCCAATCCCGACTCAAGCGCCGAGTACTCGATAGACATCTCGCGCGGGATCAGGCGATAGGATTTTTCAAGCCGCATCGAATCCATAGCGCGAATACCAAAGGGTTTGATACCAAACTCTTCACCGGCCTGCATGACTGCATCGAAAATATAATTTTGCATCTCAATGGGATGATGCAACTCCCAGCCCAATTCTCCGACAAAGTTTACCCTTAGCGCATCGACCTGAGCGTAGCCAATATTGATCGATTTACCTGTCAGCCACTTGAAGTTATCGACTGACATATCGGTATCGGTAAGCTTTTGAAGCAGGTCTCGCGAGCGCGGACCGGCAATTACCAGCACACCCATTTGCGTCGTTATTTTTTGCAGCTGCACAGTGCCGTCGGAGGGCGCTAACTTAGTCAGGTAATCCCAGTCATGACGCTCCATCGCCCCTGCGGATACCAGGTAATAGTCTCGCTCTGCTTTCTTATATATGGTGAACTCGGCGCGCACCCCGCCGTTGCCGGACAGCATGTGACATAGGCCAACCCGACCTATACCCTTTGGAACATTGTTTGCGATAAGAGAATTAAGCCAGGTTTCGGCGCCGCGACCCGTGACGCTAAACTTGGAAAATGCCGACATATCGAGGATGCCTACATTCTCGTGTACGTGGCGACACTCTTGGCCCACAAACTCAAAATAATTTGAACGGCGGAAAGAATTCTTTTCGAGAATCCTGCCATCTTCCAACGCCGCCGAGTGATTATCATTGAGTAAGGCGTCGCTCTGATTAAGCTCCTCTGCACTCAAGGAGTAGCCCGGCGGGGCAAACCAGTTTGGTCGCTCCCAACCATAGACGTGTCCAAACACTGCACCAAGCGCCTTCATCCGATCATAGCAAGGCGTTTGTTTCAGCGGTCGCGCTGCCGGACGCTCCTCGTCGGGAAAGTGCGTGGTAAAGACGTTGGCATAAGACTCTTCATTCTTTGCGCGCAGGTAGCCTCGAGAGGCATAGGGACCAAACCGTCTTGGGTCAACACCCATCATGTCAACGGTGGGCTCGCCATCGACAATCCACTCCGCGAGCTGCCACCCAGCCCCTCCGGCAGCGGTAATCCCAAAGCTATGTCCTTCGTTCAGCCAAAAATTCTTCAAATCCCAGGCCGGCCCTACAATCGGATTTCCATCCGGGGTATAGGCGATGGCGCCGTTGTATACCATTTTAACCCCGACCTCCCCAAACGCCGGCACGCGGTTAATGCACGCCTCGATATGTGGCATCAGTCTGTCGAGGTCCTGATTAAACAACTCGTATTCTGATTGATCATCCGGCCCGTCTACATAGCAGCACGGCGCGCCTTTCTCATAGGGACCGAGAATCAGGCCACCGGCCTCCTCGCGCAGGTAATAACCGGCATCAGGTTCACGCAACACGCCCTGTTCCGGCAATCCTTGTTCTTTCCGAGCGAGAATCTCAGGGTGAGCCTCCGTAACGATAAACTGGTGCTCTACCGGAATCACCGGTATATCGAGACCCACCATTGCGCCGGTCTTACGCGCAAAGTTCCCCGTGCAAGACACTACGTGTTCGCAGCTAATATCACCTTTATCAGTTTTGACAATCCAGCTGTCATCGGCCTGCTGTTCCAGGCCTATTACTGCCGTATTGCGATATATTGTTGCACCTCGCGATCGAGCACCCTTTGCCAGTGCCTGGGTTAAATCCGCAGGTTGCACATAACCATCGTCGGGGTGTTGAATAGCCCCAACCAGGCCATCGATATTGCACATCGGCCAAATTTCCTTGACCTGCTCGGGCGTCAAAAAATTAACGTTCACGCCAACCGTCTGCGCAACGGCGGCGTAATAGCGATACTCGTCCATCCGATCTTCGCAGGTTGCGAGTCTAATATTGGAAACCACGCGCAGACCGACGTCCTGACCGGTTTCCTCTTGTATCTCGTGGTAGAAGTCAACGGAGTACTGATGCAGCTTACCCACCGAGTAACTCATGTTGAATAAAGGCAGCAGTCCAGCGGCATGCCAGGTCGACCCGGAAGTAAGCTCCTTGCGTTCGATTAGAACCACATCACTCCAGCCTTTTTTAGCGAGGTGGTACAAGGTACTCACGCCGACTACGCCGCCGCCAATCACCACTACCTTTGCCGTGTCCTTCATAGTTCCATTCTGCCTGTGTGTCTGGAATTTCAATTTCTGAGCGACGGACTGATCCGACTGTTGTGCCGCGAAGTGTAACTGTCCTGCATCCTTATCCGACTACTGATTGCGACACGAGGGTGTCAGGTCGCGTCATTACGAGCCCACAAAAAAATACTGCGATTTATCCGGCGCAGCAACTACCGTAGCAGATCCAAAAGGTCGCACAGGGGACACTACCTGCCGCCTACAAAACCGCTGCTCTGGGCCTCTTAACGGAAGATGACCAGCGCGCTCGGACCGACCATCTTGCATGGGTGCCTACAACACAATAACTAATATCTGGAGCAGACTAATGACTGATCGGGTCGTAAAAAGTGATATCGAAATTGCCCAACAGGCAGTAGCCAAACCAATTGGCGAGATTGCAGCACGCCTGGGCATTCCCGATGACGCCCTTAGTCCCTATGGTCGCACCAAGGCCAAAATAGACCTTCATCACATCGACTCACTGGTGGACAAGCCCGACGGCAAGCTGATTCTGGTCACCGCAATAAGCCCGACTCCGGCCGGCGAGGGCAAAACCACAACTTCGGTGGGCCTGGCGGATGGACTTAACCGCATCGGTAAAAACGCTATTGTTTGTCTGCGTGAACCCAGCCTGGGACCCTGTTTCGGAATGAAGGGTGGCGCGGCTGGTGGCGGATATGCTCAGGTTATTCCCATGGAGGATATCAACCTTCACTTCACTGGAGATTTCCACGCCATTGGCGCAGCCCATAATCTGCTCTCGGCGCTTCTCGACAACCATATTCACTGGAGTAATGAATGTAACCTCGATGTCCGTCGCATCTCTTGGAAACGCGTCGTGGACATGAACGATCGCGCTCTACGCGAAGTTACCGTGGGTCAGGGTGGACCCGGCAACGGCTTTCCCAGAGAGGACGGTTTCGACATTACCGTTGCCTCCGAGATTATGGCTATTTTCTGCCTTGCCACTGACTTGGAAGATCTCCAGGCCCGTCTCGAAAAAATTGTCGTCGGCTACACCCGCGACCGCAAACCGGTGAGAGCAGTTGACTTGAAAGGTTCTGGAGCACTCGCTGTGCTACTCAAGGATGCGTTGTCTCCGAATTTGGTACAAACACTGGAACATAATCCCGCCATTATTCACGGCGGTCCCTTCGCTAACATCGCCCACGGTTGCAACTCGGTTATCGCTACAAAAGCAGCGTTGAAAATGTCCGACTATGTAGTTACCGAAGCGGGGTTCGGTGCGGATCTGGGCGCCGAAAAGTTTTTCAATATTAAGTGTCGCAGTGCCGGCCTTAAGCCCGAGGCAGCCGTAATTGTCGCGACGGCACGCGCCTTGAAAATGCACGGTGGCGTAGAAAAAGCTAACCTCGCTGAAGAAAATCTAACCGCGCTTAGAGACGGTTGCGAAAACCTGGTGCGTCACATCGAAAACGTCAAGCAATTCGGCGTGCCAGTGATTGTTGGCATCAATCGTTTTTCGGCCGACACCGATGCAGAAATGCAAGTGATCCGAGAGGTTGCTGCAGAGAACGGCGTCAAGGCAGTTGAAAGCACTCACTGGTCTGATGGCGGCGCCGGCGCCGAAGCTCTCGCTCGCGAAGTGGTCGAAGTAGTCGATAGCGGCCACGCCAACTTTGCACCCCTGTACCCGGATAGCATGTCAATCTGGGATAAGATCAAAACGGTCGCAACCCGGTTATATCGAGCGGATGACATAATCGCCGACAAGAAAATCCGCGATCAGATTCGGATACTGCACGAAGATGGCTACGGTGAACTACCGGTTTGCATCGCGAAGACCCAATATAGCTTTTCGACAGACCCCGACTTGAAGGGTGCACCCACCGGTCACGTATTACCGATTCGCGAAGTTAGACTGTCCGCTGGCGCCGGCTTTATTGTTGTGGTCTGTGGTGACGTTATGACTATGCCAGGCTTGCCGCGCGAACCTGCCGCCAATCGAATCAATATCAGCAGCACAGGTGAGATAGTAGGCTTATTCTAGTTGATGGTGACACCCAATATGAAGTGAGGAGCACCAACACATGAACGCAGACCCCGACTCGCTGGATAGCAGCACCCCATACGAAATCGGTCAGGACAATGTCCAGGTGATGGGTCTGGACGTACACAATCCTGTGTTCTGGATTTCTACCCTAACAGTCTTTCTCTTCGTGCTCTGCACTTTGATCTTCCAGACAGAGGCGGCCGCGCTTTTCGGCGCGGTACGCTCTTGGATAACAACGCGTTTAGACTGGCTGTTCCTGATTTCTGTAAACGTATTTTTATTGATTTGCCTCTACCTGATCATATCTCCTCTGGGCCGCATCCGCATTGGTGGACCCTCCGCCGAAACCCACTACTCCTACCCCAGTTGGTTCGCGATGATGTTCGCCGCCGGGGTTGGTATTGGCCTGATGTTTTACGGCGTTCTGGAGCCTGTCACCCACACCCTGGCGCCACCACTGAACATCGAACCCGGCAGCGACCAGGCAAATGCAGGGCTCGGTGTGGCTACCGCTACCTTTCACTGGGGTCTACACGCCTGGGCTATCTACGCTCTGGTAGGCCTGTCGCTGGCAGTTTTTCACTACAACAAAGGGCTACCACTGACGATTCGCTCAGCATTTTATCCCCTGTTGGGCGAGCGCATCTGGGGCTGGCCCGGGCACATTATCGACATACTCGCGGTGTTTGCTACTTTGTTTGGATTGGCCACCTCGCTGGGTTTAGGTGCGCAGCAAACTGCCGCGGGACTCAACTATGTCTTTGGTATTAGCAACGACTCAACTACCCACGTCGTTGTTATCCTCGGCATCACTGTTGTAGCGATGTTCTCAGTTGTTCGTGGCATGGACCGCGGCGTCAAAATTCTCAGCGAAATAAATATGGCAATAGCGGCAGCGCTACTGCTGTTCGTTATTGTCGCGGGGCCGACTCTTTCTATTCTCGGAGGTATGCTCGAGAACACCGTCCACTATCTGCGCTACCTGCCGGCCCTGAGCAACTGGATTGGAAGAGAGGACACCGTATTTCTTCACGACTGGACGATATTTTACTGGGCTTGGTGGATTTCGTGGTCACCCTTCGTCGGTATGTTTATGGCCAGGGTTTCCCATGGCCGCACGGTGCGGGAGTTTCTTATCTCGGCATTGTTAGTGCCAACCAGTGCCGGGCTGATCTGGATGACCGCGTTTGGCGGCACGGCTATAGAACAATACCTTGGCAATGGATATACAGAGGTCGTGGATGCAGTGCAATCATCTGGTGTAGAGCTCGCTCTGTTCAAGTTCCTGCAGGCTCTCCCCTTTGCGGAGGTAACCTCGGTGATCGCCATCGTGCTGATTATCGTGTTTTTCGTCACCAGTATGGACTCCGGCTCTCTCGTTATTGATACCATCACCGCGGGCGGTAAAATTGACGCCCCGGTTGCACAGCGTGTTTTTTGGTGCACTCTGGAAGGACTGGTGGCCATTGCCTTGATGCTGGGCGGCGGATTGGCTGCACTGCAAGCGGCGTCACTGGCTACAGGCTTTCCTTTTGTAATCGTGTTGCTGCTGATGTGTGTCAGCTTGTTCAAGGGATTAAGATCAGAGACCTAGCCCTTCCCCTCCTCTACTACCGATTCGTACCAATCGATCCTGCGTGTTGCGATCATAGCTACTGCCAACACTGCAAAAACCAACAGCGATCCCATCAGTAGCGCTACATCCTCAGCCCGAATAATCAAATAGAGTGCTCCGTAGAGTGCCAGCAGTGCGCACGAGAATCGTCGCGCATCACTAGCACTGCGCAAGACACCACTCAGGTAAATATAGTTGATACCGGTACAGCCGGCCACAGCGACTAGATAAGCTACCGAAAACCCAACGTGCTCTGACAGGGACAGAAGAAGTAGGAAGAACACCGACAGAGACAGCCCTACCAGTCCGTATTGTATGGGGTGAATTCTATTGTTCTGAAACTGTTCGAATACAAAGAAGAATACAAAACTCAGACCGACAAACAAAATTCCGTATTTTACTGAGCGCTCGGATTGAACGTACACATCTACCGGGTCGATCAAGTTGACACCGAAACTGGCGCCGTAAATGGCTTCGCACTTATCGCCCCGGCACTGCGCCAATCGTTCCGCGATCTGGGTAGCAAATCGATTAAGTCGCCACTCCGCGGAGAAACCATCCTCGTTAATCTCCCGACTCAATGGCAGGAAGGCCCCAGTAAATTCTGGGTGCGGCCAATCTGAAACCAGCATAACCTCTGCCATATCCGCAGCGGGAATAACGCTCAAACTGTGGCTTCCGCGCAAATTCAGACTCAGTTCAAACTCCAGATCCGACTCCACATGCTCACTCCAATCAGCTATTTCTACGTGGACCCCAGTGGGCGCTCCCGGCAGCTTGCTTCCGGGAGAAAACGCTAGAACTTTATTACCCCAGGAAATCGAGGGCAGATCATTAATACCACGGGGGTCGGTCAGAAAAATCGAGACATAGGGCTTTTGATCGACGTAGAGCACCCCCGATTCGGTAGCAATATCCAATTTGGCCTGCGCCAGTTTTTGCTTCGAGAATCGAACTCGCATGGAAAGTGCTGCCCGATATACCGGCACTTCATACAAGCCACTTTTTAGCATCTCGCTGACCAACTCCCCAGATAGTTCGACGCTGTCGGGCACGAGTATTTTTCTTTCCTGCGTTTTCTTCTCCGCGTAGATAAACCCTGTTTCTGTCGCTTGCCGCTGCTCCTCCACCCTCTCAAACGGAATAACCAGCACCGGGGTCAGCAGGGTCTGAGCGCCGGTCCAGCTGTCGGCAATCCGTTGCGCTGCCTGCTGCCGATACTGTTGCCTCTCGCTTACCTTGCCCTCGATCAACTTCAGTGGAATCAGCATTGCAACCGTCAATATCACGATCGCTATTAGTTTGGTATTGATGGTCTGTCGCATGAGCTGCCCGAGGTTCGTCTCCGATCCACACAGACTAATAGCTATTTCTGGCAAAAATGCGGATCAATTGTGACGAAAGATGGCTGTGCTTCAGATGAGGATCCCGCGTACAATGTCGGCAGACGGCAATTTGAACCGTCTAATCCTGGGGGTGGCCTTCGGCCTGAGATACCTGCGTGGTAAACCCTTTGAACCTGATCCGGTTAATACCGGCGTAGGAATAGGTAGCCGCACGTCACTGCAACCTTTTGCGTCATAAACCGGGTCTCTTTATCGATTGGAGAGACCATGCATTTTTTCAAGAAAACTATCGGAGCACTACTGGTTACTAGCCATTGCCTGAGCCAGGCAATGGCAGTCGACCAGGAACTCCCCAACATTATCGTCACTGCAGAGTTTCGACCGCAAACCTTGCAGTCCAGCTCCAATAGCACCAGCGTTGTAACCGCCGATGCCATCCAACAGCGCGCGGCGGAGCACCTTCAGGACATTCTCAATGTCGCGCCGAACGTTAACTTCTCCGGTGGTACATCGAGAGCCAGATTTATACAAATTCGAGGCGTTGGCGATCGATCTCAGTTTCAGGAGCCCCTCAACCCCTCTATCGGTCTGTTATTGGACGGGGTCGATTTCAGCGGTCTCGGTACGGTCGGCACACTGTTCGACATCGAGCAGGTGGAAATATTGCGAGGCCCCCAGGGCACTCTGCACGGCGCCAACGCTCTCGCGGGCCTGATTAATATTCGTAGTAAAGCTCCAAGCGAAGACCGAGAGCTTAATTTGCATGCCTCATCGGGTAGTTACAACACCCACAGCGTCGGCCTGAGTAGTAGCGGTCCTTTGAGCAAAGCGCTGGGCTATCGCCTGGCGCTTCAACAACATCGCAGCGACGGCTACATCGACAATACTTTTCTCAAGCGTGACGACACCAGTAATCGCGATGAGTTGACTGCCCGCTTCCGACTCGCCTGGAACCCTGGGATCGATTCATCTGTCGACCTCACGGCGATGCACATCGATGTCGACAACGGCTACGATGTTTTCTCCCTGGACAACGACCGTCGGACCCGCTCGGATCAACCCGGATACGACAGACAGAAATCCAACGCAATAGCCCTGCGCTATACGCAAGAATACAACTCTGTCAGCTTTGAGTCGTCGCTGACCCTCGCTAAGAGCGAGACGGGCTACGGCTACGATGAAGACTGGACCTGGGATGGTTTTCACCCCTGGGGATACACCTCCACCGACAATTACACACGCGAGCGCGATAGTTGGAGTGCTGAAGTTCGCTGGTTGTCCACCGAAGTTAGCCAGGTGTTGGGTAGTGACTGGGTCGCCGGACTCTATACGCTGAGTAATCGCGAAGATCTGCAACGCAACAACACCTATACCGAGGCCCCTTTCACATTTGGCAGTTCATACGATACCGATACCTACGCCGCCTTTGCACAATTTGATACACCGCTGGGCGAGCGCCTGACACTCAAATATGGCTTGCGGGTCGAAAAACGTGAAACCGAATACCGGGATAGCAATGCAGTGGGATTTTCACCTGAGAAAACATTTTGGGGTGGTCGGATAGGCTTAGAGTATGTGGCTAGCGACACGACGCTGCTTTATGCCACGCTATCGAGGGGCTACCGGGCCAACGGCGTCAATGCAGATGCTTTGGCCAGCACAGATCTCACCACCGACCCAGCGCTTCTGAGTAGACTGCAGGGTCTGCGTGAATTTGACGCCGAGTACCTGAACAACCTCGAGGTGGGCTGGAAATCCAGTCATTTAGACGACCGGCTTCACGCACGCCTGGCGATATTCTATATGGATCGCAGCGATCAACAGGTAAAAGGTTCGCTGGTTATTCCCCAGGGCGCAGGCGCCAGTAGCTTCCTCGACTTTACCGATAATGCCGCCGAGGGTAATAATTACGGTCTGGAAATGGAGTTGGACTGGCGCGCCACCAACCAGCTTTCCCTCTACGCAAGCCTTGGCTTACTGCGCACGGAATTTGATGTATTCGTCAATGTTTTTGGAGAGGATCTAGCGGGCCGCGATCAGGCCCAGGCCCCGGAATACCAATTTTCCATAGGTGGCGAGTACCGCTTCGGCAACGGCGCATTTATTGGCGCCTCGATCGATGGCAAGGATGACTTTCTGTTTTCAGACCGACATCTTGCAGCCGCACAGTCCGTCGAATTAGTTAGCACTCGCCTCGGCTATCGAGGCGAGGATTGGGAGGTCTCGCTGTGGGCTAGCAACCTGACCGACGAGGACTACTATGTGCGTGGCTTTGGGGATTTTGGCAACGATCCACGCAAAGACTATGTCACCGAACCCTACTACCAATTGGGTACACCGCGCATAATCGGCCTGAGTGGCACAGTAAGCTTTTGATGGAGATAACCATCCCATGGGCAGCCTGATCGATACCGTTACAAGCTTTCCTTATTGGGAACCTTTGGCGGTGGCACTTGGAATAATCTACCTGGTGCTGGCCACGCGGGAAATTGTCTGGTGTTGGCTGGCAGCATTTTTCAGTACCCTGATATTCCTGTTCCTGTTCTGGGACGCTACGCTGGTGATGCAGTCCGGGCTACAGATCTATTACCTGGCCATGGCACTGTACGGCTGGTCGCAGTGGCGAAACCAGGGTGCGGAAGACTCCTTGAGTATTTCCAGTTTTTCTAGACGCCAGCACGTTACTGCTGTGCTTGCTATCCTGGCTTGCACGGCGGTGTCCACCCTGCTGCTAGACAATTACACCGATTCGGCTCTCCCGCTACTGGACTCCATCACGACCTGGAGCGCAGTCGTGACCACTTGGATGGTTACCCGTAAAATACTGGAGAATTGGCTGTATTGGATCGTTATCGATGCACTCTCTGCCTGGCTTTATCTGGAGCGCGGACTGGAGCTGACAGCGCTGCTCTACCTGGCATACATAATTATCGCTATCTTGGGATACCGGCAATGGAAGAGCAGCCTAATACAAAACTAACAGCCAACCCCCGTCGGGAACTGCTGGCTGCGCTGGCAGATTGGCCGAGCTGGCCCAATAGCATGGGCCTGACTGCGGAACCCGAGATCGTCGCGCCCCTTGGAATCGATAGCAGCAATAATTGCCATCTGGTCGACTGCGGTGGTCGCACGGTGGTGGCACGCATACGCGCCCAGGCCGCCACCGCACTCAAACTTGATGTATCCACGGAGTGGCAGGCCCACCGACAAGCCTGGATCGCTGGCCTAGCACCGGAGCCCCTGCACTTCGATACTAATATCCAGCTGTTTGTCAGCCACTATCACGCACCGGACGCCGGGGATGCCATTGATACACCAGAGGCTATAGCCACGCTATTGAACAATATCCATCGGCTACCGGGTGTAGAAACCCAACTAATGCTGGAGGAGCGATTCCATACTTATGGCGCCCTGGCAGCAGCACGTTCAGCGCGGGTCTATAAAGAGCTGCTATCGATGGAGCCCAACATCCTGCGTATCGCGAAGCGAGCGCAAGGCTGGTGCCACTCGCGTCCCTTGTGTCACAACGACTTGCTAAGAGCTAATCGATTACTGACTCGAGACGGTATCCTCGCTCTCGACTGGGAATATGCTGCAATGGGTGACCCCTATTTCGATCTTGCTGTCATATGCAGGGGCGATGGTTTCGAAAGGGACCGGCAGGATCGTCTGCTCCGGGCCTACGATACTCTCGACAACGAGACTCGAGAACGTCTTGAATTGAACCTGGTATTGTATGACTACATAGCGTTGCTCTGGTGGCTGGCAACCACAGAAGCTGGCGAGGATACGGCGATTACAAAGCTCGCGACGATGATAGACTCATTGGAAAGCGTGGGCTGAGGCCAATATCTTCAGCGCACCACCGTGATCGGCCAACGACTAAACACACCAACCTTGCCATCGCTCGCCGTCACCTTGATGGCGATTTCATGTATGCCTGGGCTGACGCTGGATGAGTCCCAAAGCAAGCGAAAACCAAGGTGAGGTCGATTGGGATCGGCTAGATCAGGGAAATGAATAGCACGTAAATCCCTCCGCTCCTCACCGTAGACGGTGGCACCCACAGTGCGGCCATCAATCATCAATTTCACCTGCTCCACTCCGTGCACCTGGAAGGCGAAACCAAAAACTTCGACCACACCGCGGACGCGAGCTCTGCGCCCTGGAGACTGTATTAACGCGGTAGCCGCTGGTTGACAATACCCAGTAGGACCCAAGTCTCTTTTCTCTGTAGCCTGTATTTCGTCTGAATAATCGGTGGCCAAAAATTCGTATCTGCGGGGCTTATCACCACCGGTTTGGAGCTGGCCTAGAGAAACTAACCTGCCCCGGAACAGAGCGCAGTACCGAGCTGTCAGTTGCAGGAATTGATGTTCTGGAATAAAGCCGCCAGAAGCCTGCTGGTCCCGGACCACCACTAGCGCTGCCGGATTGCCCCCTTCGCTCTGGAGTTTTTCTAGCAGAGCTCGCTCGTCACGTTGCCATAGCGCCAACTGCAACACCCGACCATCGCGAACAGCGCGATCCGTGTCCGTGCTATACACGGTGTGAAGAGACGCCGGGCTATCAGCTTTAAGCGCGAAGGCGATTTGAGCGGCGTCGTGATAGTCTCCGGTTACAATCAAAGCTGGTCCGGTTCCCTCGACACGAGCTATCAAACTCGAAGTTTTTTCGCCCAGATCATGCCACCCGATCATCTTCGAAGAACCTCGAGCGGCCATCGCTGGCGGCAGAGTGTCGGCAAAGGCGGTGATAGCAAAATACCCCAGAACTCCAACCACGCCCAACATTCCCGAAGCCATAACAGCCACAGAGGTCCACGGCCTATATCTTATCGACACCCGCGTGCGCAGCTCTCTTAGCGTCGCGGGAAGAAAAACCAGCATTACCATGTAGCCAAAGAAGGGCCAATGCAGCGTAGTACTTCTTTGATCGGCCCAGGGAGCGACAAGCCCAAAACCAAAAAAATACAGTGCGGCAAATAAACTCAGCATTGCTGCCTGCCAATCTCCCTGCACCCCGGCTCGAACAGTTCTGGTGAACCCCCACAGCAATAACCCATAGATTAGTGGCGTGACCAATAGTGCCTGTTGCCACCAATATCCTAGCCCCTCAACGTGAAACTGCCACGCATGGCGCTCGGAAAAGTGAAAGAGAATACCGCCGAATCTATTTTGGAGATTGAAGTGCAACAGCGGCCAGAATCCGGGCAGCGTCAATAACAACGCATACCAAACTCCGGTACCGCGCCACTGAGCTCGCCCTTTTTTCGTAACCAGTAGAAACAACAGCGCCGCCGCGAGAAACAAGGCAAATCGATAATGGATACAAAGCCCCAGCGCGTTCAGCGCTCCAGCAGCCAGCCAGTAACGCGTCAACCCGGTGCGCAGGGCGCGTTCAAATACACCCAACAACACCACGGACAACACAACCAGGGGTACATCTGGAATGGCGAGAATACCGAGGCCGGCTGCCATGGGAATGCACAGCGAAAAGGTAGCGGCGTAAAGGCCATCTCTGGTTCCAACAATCGGTTGTGCAAGATACAACACAGCCAGGGGCAGCGCAGTACCCAGCAGCAGAAACAGTAAGCGCACACCGAAATGGTTATCTCCAACGAGCGCTGTGCCCGCCGCGACCAACATTGATGTGGAAAAGGGCAAGTCGCTGTACGCCAAGGCGGGCCGCTGCGCTTCGAGCCAGTAAAACGCCTCGTCTCCAAAGAGTTCCAGCTCGACCACAATGAACAACTTGCCAATAGCGACCAGGGCCAGCAGCGCGCAGAACAAAACGACCCGCCTTCTTTCCACAGCAGCGCTCGTCATATGACAGAGTTCCCTATGTGAGCCGACATAGCAGTGGGCCGAAAATATCCAGTATTTACCAAATGGTTAAATCGCTCTTTCACCTGTAAATGGGCATGGGAGCGGCGAGCCCTCATGAGAAATAAAGACCACCTATGCGCATCCAGGGCAAGTTCTCTGAGCCAGAGTCGAGTGTCTCTCGGCTGACTGCCGATATGTTTTTCAGCATTTGCGACATGTTACCGCTGATCATAACCTCGGACAGGGCCCCTTGCCGACTGCCGTCGACGATTTCGAAGCTACCTTTTATCACGCCGGAAAAATCTCCGTTTGAAGCCGGTCTTCCCATGGACAAACGCCCCACCCAAGCGCCGTGATCCACTCCCTCACAAAGCCCGTCCTTTGGCGTACTGCCAGATGAGATCTGCCAACCGCTGGCCGTGGGACTATGGGATAGTCCCGTTTTTTGACTGCCGTAGAGCGAAGGTAATAAACCTGTCAACTGACCCTTGTCGACGATCAGCAGAGGATGCGCCACGCAAGCATCACCACTAACCGGCGTAAGACCAGGCCCGTCGAAGCGACTGGCAATACTCAGCAAGGGAGAGGCGATCATCTCTCCCACAGAATCACGGTAAACGGAATTACCCGAAATCAACTGCATGTCTCCGAGCTGCGTAACCAACCAGGCCAAGAGATCGCTGCTTGCCAGTGGCGACAACACCACATCGCCGGAAAAATTAGCGCTAAGTGAGTGCGTGGAAATTTGTAATTCGGTCTCCCTGAGCATTTCTGCAATACCAAAATATTCGGTCGCATGTGCACCCGACAGATCGTCGGTTGTACCGCCGGCATAATTGAACGAACTGGACTGTTCGCCATCGGTGGCAGTTCCCATTACCATCAGCGAGTAAGCCCCCACAGAGCTACTTATATCGGTACCCGCGCTGGTCAGGGTTCGACTTTGGGTTAGCCTGTGACTGGCGGAACCCTCCTCAACTTTCATTAGAGGCGTCTGCTCTCGCTGAAACTCCAATAACTCGGATACTTTGGTTGCCAATACATCCAGGTCACCCGCCTGCGGGCCACCTTCGAATTCCAGTGACTGGTTAACCGAGACACAGTTTGCCTCGTCCACGGGAGCCATCAGGGCCTGTTGATACAAGGTGTCTGCAACGGCCGCCACTCCCGCTTCCGATAGATCAGAAATTTCCGTACTGGCTTTGCGTCCGTCCACAATTCCGATAAGCTGGAGCCGATGATCCTCGGTGCTACGCAACAAACTTGCCTCGTTGTGCGCCACATTCAATTCATCTTGAATGCTGATACTGGCCGACACCTGGCTGGCGTCAAACCCAGCGGCGTGCATCGCCGCCAATGCTCGTTCGCCAATTCTCTGTATCTCTGTCATTTGCAATTACTCCCCGCCAAGGTGCGCGCGACCGCGCAGCGCTGGCCCACCCATTGATACCACCATGGGTTGCTTCTTACCGCAGTACCCAGAGCAACTCCAAACCATATCGTCGGATACAGCGTCGACGGTTTGCAACATATTGATCGCAGTCCCGGACACCGTAGTATCGGCAATGGCGCTTCCCAGCTTACCGTCCCTGATCTCATAACCAAGGTCTATCCCAAACATAAACTCTGTTGTGGAATCTGCCTGTCCATTTCCGGTCTTCACTAGGTAGTAACCTCGCTCGACGCCGGCAATCATATCTTCCAGTTTATCTTTACCTGGCAGAATGGCGGTATTGCGCATGCGCACCAAAGGCTCATCGTTGTAATTAAATCCACGGGCGTTGCCAGTGACACTTACACCGAGCTGACCGGCAGTTTCTCGACTGTTCATAAACTCTTTGAGTATTCCATTTTCAATCAGCAGGGCGTCCTTTCCCGGTGTACCCTCATCATCTGCGTAGACCGGGATAAGTAGCTCTGCCCCCTCGTAGCTGTGAGCGAAATCAATCATGGTGATGTGATCGCTGGCAACCCTTTCGCCCATCAAATTTCCCGTGACGGCCCCGCCAAGCACTATATCGGCCTCACACGGATGCCCCATCGCTTCGTGTGCCAGCATACCGGCCAATTCGGGGGATATAACGATTGTGTGCTCGCCACCTTTGACCGGCACAGCGTAGCGCTTTGCCTGGAGATGTTCGAATAATTGTGCAAGCTTGGGTTCGAGTACCGCGGCGCTCAAGTCGAGATCAGCCAGCCCGCCCTTGCCGGAAATTACCTCTGTCAGATCTACTGGTTTACCGTGCTCATTTTCCATAATAAACGTCATATAGACTGACGCCCGGTCGATACAATTTAGTACATCGCTGCCAAAACTGTTGCGTAAATGCTTACTGTGGAACTCGTCATGTATCATAAATTTTGAAGAAATCAGCGAGGGATATTTCTCTGCACAATGTACGTGCAGCTCCTCTAACAACGCCACAAATTCTTTTGTTGTGGCTCTAGGCTGCGCCGCAATAGGGTGCTCGCCGCGATAACTTACGTCGGGCATCAGTAATTTTTGTTTCTCGCCAAAGCGGGAAAGCGCCTTTGCGTTTGCAGAAGCTTTCTGCCAAATTCCCGCGATCGGCTCTTCGCCAGCGCGCGGCGTCGATGCAAAACCCCAGTAGCCCTGATCGAAAATACGAACGCTGCTGCCGCCCTCGCTGGATTGGCGATTTACGGTGAGGTTGCCGTCCACAAAAACCATCCTGATTTCCTGTAACTGGTGTTCTCGTATTTCACTGTAGTCTCCCACTATGGCCGAATTCGCCAGTGACTCGGAGTTGTTCATTGCTTGCTCCTCAATTTAACGGCCTATACATAGGACGCGATTTTTATCATCATAGACGGACTGCGCCAAAATAACCTCATCATCCCTAAGTGAGTACCGATTGCTGAACCATCGTACCAATCGGCGGTCATAAGCAGCAACGGTGAACAACACGGAAAAAATTATGAAATATTCACGAGCGTTGCTCTTCAGCGTTGTGGCTACTGCGATACTGCTAACCAACCCACAATCCACAAGAGCCGCTACGGCCGTGTTTGCCGGGGGTTGTTTCTGGTGCATGGAACAAGCTTTCGAAGAATTACCCGGGGTTAGCGGTGCGATCTCCGGCTTTACCGGTGGAACATTGGAAAACCCTACTTATCGCGGCAATCACCGCGGTCACTACGAAGCGGTCAGCGTGGATTACGATCCGGAAAAAGTCTCCTACCAGCGTCTACTCGACCTCTACTGGCACAACGTCGATCCATTCGATGATCGCGGTCAGTTTTGTGATAAAGGCTTCAGCTATCGCGCGGCCATTTTTACCGCCACTGACAGCGAAGGAGATCTGGCCGCTACCTCGTTATCGCGAGTAAAGCGGCAGTTTCCCAGCGAAAAGGTCGTCACTCAAATTCTCCCCGCCGGAAAGTTTTGGCCCGTGGAAGAATATCATCAGGATTACTACCTAAAGAATCCTCTGCGCTACCGCTACTACAAAGGCCGCTGTGGCCGCGCCGACCGTTTGGAGCAACTTTGGGGAAAGAAGTAAACGAGCGCACACTTACCAGGAGTTGCGCAGCTCCCTGAGTTTTACAAATACCTGCTCGGGGCTGGGCTGTTCTGGAAAATCTGAAAATTCATCCCTCAGCCGCTGAATTATCACTGGATTCTGTAAACGGAAAAATGTATTCACTTCTTGTTCCATGGCCATGGTCGAGACCAGGGCCTTAGCCGGATCCTGCTTGTCTACCTGCTCCATAAGTGCCTTGGCACGATCGTTGCCAGGTTCTCGAGACAAGGTAAAGCCAAGGTTATTGCCGATATAATCGTGACCAGGATAGATCAAAGTATTGCCGGGAAGATCGGCCAGCTGCTGTGCAAAGGTGTGGTAGAGCTCGGCAGGGTGACCACCGTTGTGACAGTTACCCGCTCCAGCATTAAAAAGAGTGTCACCGCAAAACAGCGCCGGCTGCTCGGTCTGCGACAACAGACAGATATGGGCCATGGTATGACCCGGAGTATCCAGCGCAAGTAATTCGACAGTGCGGCCAATTTTCACCACATCTCCGGCATCGAGACCACGATCAATTCCGCTGATGGAATCTCGGGCATTGCTATGAGCGAGTAGACTCGCACCCGTGGCGGCAATCACCGCGTCGTTGCCGCCGGTATGATCCAGGTGTTCGTGGGTATTCAGCACTTGGGTTATGGTCCAGCCCTTCTCTCTGGCCACACCCAGACACTGCTCATGTGCCAGCGGGTCGACTGCCAGAGCCTCACCCGTTTCTTCACAAACAATCAGATAATTAAAATTTCGATAGGCATTACCCGTCCAGATCTGCTCTACAATCATCGATACTCTCCCGGCGACAAAGCTATAATTGGCGCAGTGTCAGTGTGTTGTTTTTTTGAATAATCTCAAGGTCCTTCAAAAAGGACATACCGAGCAGCACCTCCTCCCCCGGCATCGCGGGAATGACCGATGCCCGAACCTCGAACTGTTCGATATTCCCCAGACTGACGCTATCCAGACTAAGCAGATACACCTTCACCTTGCCCGCTGCTGTCTGACTGTGTCCGGTAATTCCTCGCTCCAGGTTCAGGCGCTGTGCGACCGCCGCTGGTATACCCAGGTTAGTGGCCCCGGTATCCACCATAAAGCGGACCATCTGCCCATTGATGTGACCATTGGCAACGTAGTGCCCCTGGGGATTGCGCTCCAGCACGATCTCACGAACACCATCTGCAGCAACTTTGCCGTGCACGATCCGATTGGGGTTTTCCCGTTCTTCCAGCCACTCGTTAAAATAGGCGGTAGCGATACCCAAAGCTGTGATCCAGGCCAGCACCACCATCGCCACACCATATTTACCGGCGGCCCCCGGCGTGGCTGGGTCATTCAAACGCATGGACAAGACCTCACTTCTTATCGTTGGGCCCAGACATTTGCTTGACCAGACGCATTACAAAATAGAACACAGCGGCGGTCACCAAAACCGCAAAAACAACCATTACAACAGCTTTCATATCTACGCTTCCATTTATCAGTTAGTAAATCATACCAGAGTGCGGGCCAGCAGGACTCTGCCCAACAACCACAAAACGAAATCGCTAGAGCGCTGCTAATTCAAAATATGGTACTTTACCGCCATACAATGGCGCCATTTCACGGAGCTTCAGTTTACCGCGCTGGTATCAGGCGAGAGATGACAGGATCAAATTCATGCGTGCCCTCAAGTCGATAAGTGGTTTTCTCCCCTACATAATTATTGTGTTTCTCAATGCCTTCGTGGATCTGGGTCACAAAATTACCATACAAAATACCGTTTTTAAGATATACGACGGTCAAACACAGATAATCCTGACAGCCATCGTCAACGCACTCATCCTTATCCCTTTTATTTTGCTGTTCTCTCCTTCAGGTTTTTTGGCAGACAAGTATCCCAAACACTTGATCATCAGGTACGGCGCCATGGCTGCCGTAGTCGCCACCCTGCTAATTACCTTTTGCTACTATCAGGGTTGGTTCTGGGCGGCCTTTTCGCTAACCCTGGCACTGGCCATACAGAGCGCTGTCTACAGCCCCGCAAAATATGGTTATATCAAGGAATTGGTAGGTAAGGAAAAACTAGCACCCGCCAACGGTGTGGTGCAGGCCGTGACCATTTCCGGCATCCTGCTTGGCACCTTCGTGTTTTCGGGGCTGTTTGAAGCCTTTCTTCGCAATCAAGAGATAACCGGCAGCACCGTCATTATGACTTCGGTGGCGCCGGTAGGCTGGGTGCTGGTGGTTTTAGCGCTGTGTGAGCTAGCGCTCTGTTATCGCCTTCCCGCCAAGCGATCCACAGATCAGGACATGCGCTTTGTTCGGGAAGATTACTTCCGGCTACGGTATCTGCAACGCAACCTGGCAGCCATACGCGCTCGCCCAGTCATATGGCTATCCATCGTCGGGCTTGCCACCTTCTGGGGGATATCCCAGGTTCTCCTTGCGGCGTTTCCCGCCTTTGCCAAGGAGACCCTCAACGAAACCAACACCCTGGTCATACAGGGCATACTTGCCTGCTCAGGCATCGGGATTATCACCGGTTCGCTGATCGCCGGACGCATGTCACGCAATTATATTGAAACAGGACTGATACCCATTGGTGCGGTTGGAATCGCATTGCTGATCACCGTTATTCCCAGCCTGGAAACAGCCGGGACCATGGCGGTTGCCTTTGTTGTTCTTGGAATGGCGGGCGGTATGTTCATCATACCGCTGAATTCCTTGATCCAGTTTCACGCTGAAGAGCAACATCTGGGTACTGTCTTGGCCGGTAACAACTGGGTTCAGAACGTCACCATGCTGTCTTTTTTGACGATGACGGCGTTGTTTGCCGTGTCGGGCATAGGTAGCGTAGGCCTGTTCTACATACTGACACTAGCTGCGATTATCGGTACCGGCTACACCGTGTACAAACTACCTCACTCCCTGGCCCGACTGATCGCCAGTGCTATTCTCAAACGGCGCTATCACATCGAGGTGGTTGGATTTGCCAATTTGCCACCACAGGGCCCCGTGCTGCTACTGGGAAATCATATTTCCTGGATTGATTGGGCGCTAGTGCAAATTGCCTGCCCTCGGCCAGTTCGTTTTGTCATGCAACGTCAAATCTATGAAACCTGGTATCTGAAACCATTTTTCAAAGTATTTGGGGTGATCCCCATAGCCTCGGGCCAAAGCAAAGAATCTTTACAGGCCATAAACAACTTGCTCAAGCAGGGCGAGGTGGTGTGTTTATTTCCCGAGGGTGCAATCAGCCGAAATGGACATCTGGGGAAATTTCACAGCGGCTTCGAACGTACGATAGAGGGAGTGGAAAAAGGTGTAATCGTGCCTTTTTATCTACGGGGCCTCTGGGGGAGTACCTTCTCGCGTGCCAGCGAGGGGCTTCAATACGCCCGCACCAGCACTCAAAGAAGAGACATTATCGTCGCGTTCGGTCAAAAGCTTCCGATGTCGACAGCTGTAGACACCCTGAAGCAGAAGGTGTTTGAGTTATCGATTTCGGCTTGGGAGAACTACACCGAAACGCTGCCACCGGTACCACTGGCGTGGTTTATAACCGCTAAACGGCAACCGGGCTTGTTGTGTACAGCAGACGCAACAGGAAATGAACTCAGCCACCAACGCACCCTGGCTGCTACTTTTTGTTTCGCGCGGGCGATGCGCAAGATAGATCACTCCACTGCAAATGTAGGCATTATGTTGCCGGCTAGTAGCGCCGCAGCTATCGCCAATATGGCCGTGATGCTAAATGGTAAGGCCGCGGCAAACCTCAATTTCACCGCCAATATTGAAGCAGTTCAGGCATCGATAGCCAGTGCCGAGCTGAAGGTGGTCTACACCTCCCGCGAATTCAAGAGCCGCCTCGAGACCAGAGGAATCGACTTGGACGCCCTGTTGGCGAATGTTCAAATCGAATATATGGAGGATATCCGGTCGAGGCTACCAAGCTGGAGACTTGCCCTGGCACTGGTGCAGGCCATCTTGCTACCCGCCCGCTGGCTCTACCGACTTCACGGTACCAAGGTCGACATTAGCCAGCCCGCTGCAATACTCTTCTCCAGCGGATCAGAGGGCTTGCCTAAGGGGGTCGTGTTGAGCCACCGTAATATCGTCGCCAACTGCAAGCAAATCAGCGATGTTTTGAACACCCGAGACGATGATATTATTATGGGCACCCTGCCCCCCTTCCACTGCTTCGGGCTCACCGTTACCACGCTGATGCCGATGGTTGAGGGTATTCCCGTCATTTTCCACCCGGATCCTCGCGAGGTGCTGGTTATCGCCAAGGCCATTGCGCGATATAGGGCCACCTTGCTTTGCGGCACCGCAACGTTCTTGCGACTGTATTCACGGAACAAGAGAGTGGAATCATTAATGCTGGACTCTCTGCGGATCGTTGTATCTGGTGCAGAGAAGCTCACCGACAGTGTGCGCAATGAGTTCCAACTGAAATTCAACAAAACCATCTACGAAGGTTATGGCACGACCGAAACCACCCCGGTCGCCAGTTGCAATATACCCGACGCAATCGATACCAATTACTGGCACGTGCAGTACGGCAACCGCCCAGGCACAGTGGGCATGCCTCTGCCCGGCACCTGCTTCCGAATAGTCGATCCAGAGACAATGGTGGAACTGCCTCTTGGCGAAGACGGTCTGATCATGATCTCGGGCAACCAGGTTATGCTCGGCTACCTGAACGATGAGGAGAGAACCGCACGCGCAATCGTGGAGATAGACGGAAGACGATGGTATAAAACCGGCGACAAAGGGCACGTTACACCCGAGGGCTTTTTGGCTATTGTCGACAGATATTCGCGTTTCGCCAAGATCGGGGGTGAAATGGTGGGCCTTGGCCGCGTCGAGGCATTTGTTCGAAAACTCATCCTGGATGAAGAGACCGAAGTCGCGGCGGTAAGCATGCCAGACCATCGAAAGGGCGAAAGGATAGTGCTGCTGGTAGCTGGCAGCACTAACTACGGCACGCTGCGCAGCGAGTTGATTGCGGCGAAAATGGACCCTTTGTTACTACCCAGCCAGGTACTGCCGGTAGCAGAAATCCCAAAATTGGGCAGCGGGAAAACAGATTTTGGAGCCCTGGCTAGATTGGCCAAAAACACCATCACTAGAGCCTGAACCCTCTGGCTGTGTGCCGTGTAACAAAGGAGTAGTTTGCGCCCAACGCCGCTTGCGTACTCGGCAATTAGAGCAGTTTACGAATTGCCTTGGATGCTGAAATCTTACTCTGATCAAAGTATTCATCGTGGTTTACTTCGATCTTTTTCAGATCGTAAAGATAGTTAACCATTATACCAAGTGACTGACTAACCCCCTTGTCGCTAAGATCTGCGGCCCAATTCAACTGATGCAGGCTGGCTCCGTTCCCCAGATGAAAACGGGCTACGGGATCCCAAGCCAGACCATCCCGACGGGTGTTATACAAGTATTGAGCACACAGGTTAAGTAAGATTGTCGCGCTCTCTGCATCCAGACCCGTCTGTGGACTGAGCTTTTCACCTTTGTCAGTTGACTCGGCTGTCTCTTCTTCACGCAGTATTTTCTCCAGTACTCCCTGCCCACGGCTATCGACAAGCTCAGCCAGATCCTGTTGGCGTAGCCACCTCGTAAAACCAGGAACTGGAGAAAGCGTGACAAATTGCTTGATGGCCGGTATTTCCCGGTGAATCTCTTCAACGACGTGCTTGAGGAGGAAATTGCCGAAAGACACTCCAGCCAATCCCGGGTGACAATTGCTGATTGAGTAAAAAATAACGGTATCCATCTTTTGCGGATCGATCATCTCCCGAGGCTGAGCCAACAAGGGTCCGACTTTGTCTGCAACACCCTGGGTCAGAGCGATTTCAACGAAAACCAGCGGGTCATTGGGCATGGCAGGGTGAAAAAACGCATAGCAGAGTCGATCGGGAGCCAGTCGGTTGCGTAAATCTGACCAACCGTTTATCGCGTGCACCGCTTCGTATTCTATAATTTTTTCCAGGACCATCGCCGGCGAGCCCCAGTCGATACGACGCATTTCGAGGAAGCCTTTATTGAACCAGGATATAAATAAGTGCCGCATGTCTGAATCGACCGCAGCCAGGGCAGGGTTGGACCTCGCCAAGGGAATCAACTGACCGCGCATGGCTACCAGGGTCGCTGTGCCGTCGGGGGCCATATTGATACGTCGAAACAATTTCTGTCTGGGCGCCTCGACCGCCTTGACGATGGAAGCGAGGGAGTCTGCATCGGGAGAATTTTTATAGCGATCTGCCGCAGCCATTATTTCGGCCTCATCGACATCAAAATCACGGGCTAGACCGACAAAGAAATTCTCCCGACCCTGTTCATCCAACATCCGATAAGCAGAAGTAATTTCACTCGCGAGCGCGAGCCCAGAGGCCTCCCCCCTGTGCTCCAACAACTGCTGGCAGGCCTTAATCAGAGCATCGGGGCCGCCGCCCTCCAGAGAGATGCCAAAGCCACGTCTGGCTAGAATTTCGCGCCCGGCATCGAGCACGGAACCGATTACTCGACTAAACGGATTAACAGGTTTTACTTTGGGATAACTACCGCTGCTGATCTCGGGCCGCGTACTAGCCATAACTTAACTAACTCCGGCGCCGCCGGGGGCGACTCATATATCAATAAGGTGAATTCAATAACGCGGCACGGTTGCTCATAGAAATACCAAAGCATGCCGAGCGAATGGGATTAGCGTCCAGGCCATTGCCAAGTAAACAAAACGAAATTCCCGACTCGGGGTCTGCCCACGCCACCTGTCCACCTACTCCGTTGTGCCCAAAAGTTCGGTAGGAGCAGGTTCGTCCCATGCCTCGTCTGGCATTATGCTCGTCATCTCCTTTTACGACCAGCCCCAGCGATCGATTGACTGGAACACCCGTGCCCGGATCGGGCAGATTTACCCTTACCGCGCCTGTCACATCGGCCAAAAGCTGGTCGCTCCACAACCCGGTGTGGTGGCCCAGAAGTGCCTGATAGAATATCGCTAGGTCGGCGGCGGTGGATATTCCACCGGCACCCGGGACACCCAATGCCCTCACCTCCGGCTCGTTATAACGTAGCAATATCGGGTGACCTAGCTCACTGAAATCCATCTCGAAGCCTAGTATTGCCTTAACTTCCCGAGGTGTGGGAGCCTTGCCAACAGTGCAAATGTCATTAATATCCTCCTGCTCCGACAAGGGTACACCCAGCTGAAAACGCGAAAGGCCCAGAGGCGCGAGAATTCTCTGCTGCAGTGCCTCCCGGTAGTCCTGCTTGAGCACTGCAGCAATGACCTCGGCCAGCACCCAGTGAGCAGAGGTACTATGGTATTCGAAGCGAGTCCCCGGCGCCCAATTCAAGCGCCACTCCCCCATTCTTGTGCACCGGGACTGACTGTCCCACCAATGCCTGGGACCCATTGGGGCATGGGGAAAGCCTGCGGTGTGACATAAAACCTGTTCCAGTGTCACCTGCTCCTTACCTAAGCTGCCAAATTCAGGAATGATCGAGGCGATGGTCGATGACAGCGCTACCAGACCCTCATCGAGCAGCTGCCAAACCAGCGCTGCGACCAGCGGTTTGGTACACGAAAAGATACAAAATCGACTATCTGGCTCGGCCGCACCCAACGTTTCGCAGTGGAGTAGCACGCCATCCCGCGCTACCGCAAACTGCATGGCGGTGAGTGGCCCTTCCTCAATCGCCCTGCGGCCCCGCTCGACCAGGTCCCTTATTCGCTGCTGCAACACCTCACTAGAAACTTCGCTGGACGCTAATAGACTTGTCATAACTTAGCTGGATAACTGCCTCTGCTCGAGTAAATTTTCAATGATAATATCACGTCGTGTCCGGCTACTTTGCCACTGCGCGGGACTCACTAGAAGCGGGGGATGTTAGGATTACCCCTTTTCAGGACTGTCGGTGATCAGCTATAGTTCGCCTCCGATTTTTTCTTTAGAACTAATATGACATCTAATACTGACGATCTGCGAATCACGCAATCAAGACCACTGCTACCGCCAGCTATCCTGATGGAAGAAATTCCGCTGAGCACTAGAGCCTCTGATACCATCGTCAGTGCCAGACAAGCCATCGAAAAAATCATTGACACTAGCGACGATCGCCTCGTGGTTGTGGTTGGGCCCTGCTCCATACACGACACCAAAGCCGCCCTCGAATACGCCGATTTATTACTGGAAGCGGCACGCGAATTTGCCGATGATCTGCTTATTGTTATGCGTGTCTATTTTGAGAAACCCAGAACCACTGTCGGCTGGAAGGGTTTGATAAACGATCCCCACCTCGACAACAGTTTCGATGTTAACCACGGCTTGAGGGTCGCCCGGCAATTACTGGTAGATCTGGCGGAAAAGGGCTTGCCCGCTGGCTGTGAATTTCTCGACACGATCATGCCCCAATTTATCGCCGATATGGTGTCCTGGGGCGCCATTGGCGCGCGAACCACCGAGAGCCAGGTACACCGTGAGTTGGCCTCGGGATTGTCGATGCCGGTAGGCTTTAAAAACGGTACCGACGGTGGCATTCAGATAGCAATCGATGCTATCGGTTCATCCAGTAACCCACACCATTTTTTATCGGTTACCAAGCAGGGGCTGTCCGCAATTATCACAACCGCGGGAAATCCGTATTGCCACGTTATCCTGCGAGGGTCCAGCCAGGGCCCAAATTACGATGCGATATCGTTGGCGGGCACCGTCGCCGACCTCGAAAAAGTAGGCTTACCTCCTCGCGTAATGATCGATTGTAGTCATGGCAATAGCAGAAAGGATCACCGCCTCCAGCCCGAGGTAGCTCGGGAGATAGGCGCCCAGATCGCGGCTGGCGATAACGCCATTTTTGGTGTGATGTTAGAGAGCTTTCTACAGGAAGGTAAGCAGAGCTCGCCCATCGAATACGGTAAAAGTATCACCGATGCCTGTATCTCCTGGGACGATACCTTACCGGTATTGGCTGAACTCGCCGCCGCTGTGCGCGCGCGCCGACAAACAGGGGTTTGATCGGAACTTTCAGTCCCGAAAGTTGGTAAATTGGATCGGCTGCTCGAGATCCGCCTCGCGCAGTAGTTTCATGGCCTGTTGCAGATCGTCGCGTTTCTTACCGGTCACCCGCACCTGCTCACCCTGTATCTGCGTCTGTACTTTAAGTTTGGCTTCCTTGATCAGTTTGACAACTTTCTTGCAAAGGAGGCTATCGAGACCATTACGTAAGGTAATCAGCTGTCGTACTGTCTTTCCCGATGGAACCACGTCGCCCAATTCCATACACTTCGGATCTATCTCACACTTGACCAACGCACTACGCAGCATATCCTCCATCTGTTCTACCTGAAACTCGGCTTCTGCCTTCAAGGTAACGGTGTGTTGTTCTCGTTCAAATGAAGCATTGGCACCTTTGAAATCGAACCGGTTGGCGACAATTCTATTAGCCTGGTCCACCGCATTGGTCAGCTGGTGGACATCAACTTCGGATACCGCGTCAAATGAAGGCATTTTCTCTCCTGTGGTTTACACCTCTAATCATACCATTGGCAACGCCGGCGATTAAACCCAGCTAACGTCGATGTCCGGTACTGCGCTAAACTCGTCTTCCATGACTGGACAAAAAACAGAAAGAATCAACTGGCACGTACTCGGCGCCGGCGCTATCGGTTGTCTCTTCGCCGCTAAATTCAGCGCGAGTAATATCGCCGTATCGCTGTTGCTGAGAAGCGATACGGCCCTGAATCTACTGGAAGAATGCGGCGGCATCACCCTACACAGCCAGGGTGAGACCCAAACCTTAGCACTTGCCGCGACAACCTGTGCGGAGCCGGGTGGCACCATAGCGCGTCTGCTGGTGACCACCAAGGCACATCAAGCGGTTAACGCAGTGGCAAGTGTTGCACATCGATTGAGCTCGGAGAGCATCATCGTACTGCTCCACAATGGTATGGGTGTATACGAGGAGGTGCGCCGATGCCACCCTCACTTAAATATTGTCTGTGCGGTGACAACGGAGGCTGCGTATCAACAAAATAAATTTGAAATTATGCACGCCGGCAGCGGCCTGAGTAGCTTTGGAAAGCTCGAGGGAACCTGTAGCGAGTCGTTTTTAGACGACTTTAGGAGTGCCGGATTTACAGTGCAATGGGATGAAAATATCGAGTGGCGCCTCTGGCACAAACTCGCCATCAATTGCTGTATAAATCCGCTCACCGCGCTGCACAATTGCCGGAACGGTGCATTGCTGGACGGTGGAGAGCGGGAAGAAATGCTGGGATTGCTCTGCGTGGAGGTGGCAGCGGTGCTCGAGGCGTTAGGTTTTCAGATCGATACGGAAAAACTGCGCGGAGAAGTTCGCGCAGTGGCCCTATCGACCTCTGAGAATCAATCCTCTATGCTTCAGGATGTATTGCGTGGGACCCAAACCGAGGTAGATTTTATCAACGGACATTTACTGGCAACTGCCGGAAAACTGGGATTGCACTGTCCTTATAACCAAGCCGTTTGGAAAAAACTGAAGAAGCGGGAGTTACAGACGAGCCAGAATTCTTGAGCGTTTAGCTCACGGTAGCCTGTACATGCACTAGTGCGTTACCTTTGTATCGGCGTAGAGCCTTCCTACCGCAGCCACCAACTCCCGATGCATTAGCACATAGGATTCCAGTGAAATTCGTATATCAGACAGCGCCAGCATGTCGTGTTCCGAGCGCCGTCGCAGACTGATGTTACAAAAATCCGCCGCGCAGTCGAGGTGCGAATAAATCAACTCGTCGACGGCCAATGCCCGGGCGAGATCTGTGGGAGTGGCATTGATCAACGGCAGTGATTGAGGCATTA
Organism: Halieaceae bacterium; assembly: GCA_047618115.1. Lineage (GTDB taxonomy): Bacteria > Pseudomonadota > Gammaproteobacteria > Pseudomonadales > Halieaceae > CALJGI01. Next base: position 35,999 of record JBLHKV010000003.1, read on the forward strand.
CCACGCGATAACCAACTCTGGATTCCATCCCATCGGCCACAGCTTTGTAGACCGCTGATTTCATCAAGCCCACATCGCGGACATGCTCAGGATTTTGCAACGTCGGATAAATTAACGCCACGGATCTTGTGTTAGTAACAGTCGGTGTATAACCGAGTTGATACACAACCGCGGCCAGTATAACAAGCAGGATAATCGCGCCAGCTTGGCGATGCCAGGGTCCGAGTATCCCAGCGGGAACGGGCGTTGAAGTCAGTGGCCCAGTACGAGAAACGTCCACATCGAGAGCGAAGGTTGCGGTGTCGTCGTCCCTTTGCTCCCCCACCGAACTCAACTCTTCTATACGCCTTAATACCGCCATTGCGCTCTGTGGGCGAGAGGATGGGTCAAAGGCGAGTAGCTGGTCGACCAAACCACACAGCTCCGGGGGCAGGTCGGTGCTCACGCGATCGAGCGCCGGCCAGGTCCGCGCCAAATAAACATCTAGCAGCACCCGCGGCTCTTCCGCGGCCTGGACCGGGAGCCGACCAGCGAACAACCAATAGAGTACACAGCCCAGTGAAAAAAGGTCACTGCGCTCATCCACTATTTCGTCCCTCAATTGCTCGGGTGACATGGTATAGAGACTACCCAATACCAGACCGCTGTCACCGATTCCCTCTCCGGACAGGCCGGCAATGCCAAAGTCGGTGATCTTGGTCTCTCCAGCGGGTGTAACCAGCACATTGGCCAGTTTAAGATCGCGGTGAACAACCCCGTGCGAATGCGCTTCGACAAGCCCCGCCACAATGGAGGAGGCTATAGTCAGACGAGCGAAGAATCCTGGTCCAAACCGATCTACGTACTCATCCAAATGCATGCCCGGCACATACTCCATCACTATTGCCGGATGTTCGGTACTATCGACGACATCGAAAACCTGAACGACGCCTGGGTGATTGAGCCTGGCCAGCAGGCGCGCCTCGGCGAAAAAATCGGAGCGTCGCCCTACGCTTTCGTTGAGCCAGAATTTGATGGCAACCCAGCGGCCGAGCTGCGGATCTTTGGCCCGATAAACGGCGCCCATGCCGCCAAAGCCAAGTAATTCTTTCAACTCGTAGCGTCCTACAAAATCAGGCGGTTGAAAGTTCTTGAATAGCGCGTCTACTGGCATCAGTTCAAGTCTTGCAGCCGGCGGCGTAGTCCAGACCTGGAAATTTTAAGATGATCAGACATCGCGGTCACATCACCGCCAAACTTATCGTAGGCCACGAGAACTTCCGACACAGAAAGGTCGGTTGCTATACGCAATTTTCCGTCCTGCTTGATTCTGCGATAAACGGATTGTCGAGTCATACCCAACGCTCTCGCAGCACCGGCAACCTCCCATTTTGCATCGTCCATGCCGTTGTAAAATTCGTGGTCACTGGCTTTGACCGCCCGCTTGGCTGCGACTTTTTCCTCGCTTTTGACCTCGTCTGGACCGCCAGATTCGTTAAGCAATGCAGCGACCCGCAGCGGCAGCCCCGCGGAGTCGCAGTGCACGACTACAATCTGATACAGCAAATTTCGCAACTCTCTTACATTCCCAGGCCAGTCATAGGCAGCAAGAAGCCCAAATAACGTAGCCCACTCCCGAACCATCCCCGGATCCTGACTATCGACAGTCAACCGCTCGGGCTCGCTCTGGGCCGCAAAGTGCTCTCTTAGAAAGTGGATGGCCAATATGCCTATATCGCTTCTGCGATCTCGTAGCGCCGGCAACGTGATTTCGAAATTGGCCAGTCGGTGCAATAACGCCATTTTAAATGTTTGATCACGAGTCCTGGCATCGAGGTCCGCATCGGTGGCGGAAATGATCCGCAAATCGAGGGCCAGGGGTTTTCCACCGACAGGTTGAATTTCCCTGGACTCAATAGCCCTAAGCAAGGTGGCTTGCACTTCCATGGGGGCATCGCCAATTTCGTCCAGAAACAAGGTACCGCCATCGGCGCTGGCGAAATACCCCGTATGATTGCGTTCAGCACCGGTAAATGCACCCTTGGTGGATCCAAACAATTCGGATGTAGCAAGTGAGCTGGGAATAGCCGCCATATTGACGGGCACCCACGCCCTGCTCGATCTACGACTGGCCTGATGAATCGCTTTTGCGACCAATTCCTTACCCGTGCCCGACTCCCCCAAAAGGAGCACATCCGTCTCCATGGGACCAACCCGCGCTATATCGCGACGAATCTCGGCAATTGCAGCACAGTTCCCAACCAAACCCGCTGCCTGGCTTGCTTTGAATGGAGGTGGCGCAGCTGATGTTTGCCAAAACAGAACCACCCTTTCCGCAATACTAATGACTACACCACGCGACAATTCCTCACACGATATGGAGTAGCTGGCCTCTTCTATTGAAACGCCCTGCACCGTAACCGCGCTCGAGTTTGGCGGTACATCCAGTCGATAGCATTGGTTATGGCATGATAATCGCAGCGCAGTGCGACTGATGAATGTATCTTCGAGGGGTCGATGAGAAGAGCGATCTATCGACCAAAATTCTAGCGCTCGCCGCGACAACAATACTTCCTGCGCGGCGTCGAGCTCAGGTAATAGTGCGTAATCACCAATCCTGTCGAGGCTAGGATGATACAGAATCGTCAATATGGGCACAGCCACAGCCCCATTGAGCGCGCTATGGCCAGGAATATGTTTCTCCGTGACTTCTCCCGCGATTGCCAGATCCCTCATAGTCGGTTCCTTATGCTGCAGAAACGTAGATCTTCTCATCATAGCGAAAAAATGCCCGAGGTGGTAAATCACCAAGCAAGCGCCGTCTGCCGATCCGCGCAGAGCTTCAGTAACGATTCGAAGGCAGGT
>JBLHKV010000004.1:0-38097 GCA_047618115.1 Halieaceae bacterium
CGCCGGCAAACACTCGGGACCCACACACCATAGTTCTTCAATGTCTCTTTCGGAGGCGTAGCGACCTACTTCCGCATGCAACGTCTCGCTCTCACTACCCAGCTCTCCCATTGCCCCCAACACGAGCACGCGCCGGCCATTTGTATTTGCCAGCACATCGATCGCAGCCTTTACTGCCTCGGGGTTTGCGTTGTAACTGTCGTCGATAAGCAGACAGCCATTTTTCAGGCGGAATGGCTTGAGGCGTCCGGATTCGGCACTGACCGCAGCGAGACCCAAGCCCGTGGAAGCGAGATCAATACCCAGTGCCAATGCGGCCGCCGCGGCGGCCAGCGCATTCCAAACGTTGTGTGCGCCCAGCAGCTCGAGTTCAATCTCAGTATGTCCGCCCGGAGTGGTCAAGGTGAACACCGTGCCGTTACCTCTCTGACTGACACGAGAGGCACGTACGGTTGCCGATTTATCGATACCGAACGAAATCACCTCAGACTCTCCCGCTGCGATCTTGAACTGATCTGCGTAGGGCGAATCTGCATTGATTACAGCGACACCGTTCGGACCCAATCCCGCCAGAATTTCAGCCTTGGCAGTCGCTACTCCCGACACGTTTCCAAATCCTTCCAGGTGAGCAGGCAGCGCATTGAGCAAAACAGACACGTCGGGACTCGCGAGTGAGCACAGGTACTTTATATCCCCCGCCTTCGCGGCACCCATTTCGATAACTGCAAAATCATGCCGGGGCTCCAGACGCAGCAAAGTTAACGGTACACCAACTTCATTATTCCAGTTTCCCGGGGTCGCCAATACCGAGTGATGCTGTGACAGAATTTCCCTCAGCATATTCTTTACAGTGGTCTTGCCACTGCTACCGGTAATCGCCACCAGCGGACCGCTGAAATTTGCTCGATCCAGCTGCGCTATTTTACCAAGTGCTGCAAGTGTGTCATCCACCTCAAGCGTGCTGCCGGTGACATCCATCGGACGTCCAACCAGCGCACCACAAGCGCCAGTTCCGATAGCCGACTCAACAAAGTCATTGCCATCAAACCGCTCGCCTCGCAGGGCGACATATAAATCACCAGGATTCAGATTACGTGAATCCGTGGTGACGGCGTCGAAGCGCACGTCATCACCAACCAACACTCCGCATAAAGGCTGCACCAGGTCCGACAAGGTCAATGCAGCCATCATTGTTTCCGTCTCTCGGACAGCGCATCTCGCGCTATGGCAATATCACTGAACTCGACGCGCTTCTCGCCGACAATCTGGTAGGTCTCGTGGCCTTTGCCAGCCACCACTATGGTATCGCCGGAGTCCGCCTCGTCCACCGCCATGCGAATCGCCTTGCCGCGATCGGGTTCCACTCTGATATCGCCTGAACAACCCTGCAAAATATCTGCAATCACAGCTTCGGGATTCTCGTTGCGCGGATTATCGCTGGTAATCACCACCACATCGGCGACTGCAGACGCTACACCACCCATTTCGGCGCGCTTGCCTCGGTCTCGATCTCCGCCACAGCCAAATACACACCAAAGCTTTTGCGGGGAGTGCATTCGAGTTGCTGCCAATACTTGGGCAAGGGCATCGGGGGTATGTGCGTAGTCAACGATGACCTGAATACCGCAATTGTTTTCAATGGACTCCATTCTTCCCGGGATTGCCTGCAAGTTTGTTAATGCGGCCAGGACGGAAACTAGCGGCGCGCCGCCTGAACACAGACAGACCAGAGCCGCGAGGGTATTGCTGAGATTAAATTCGCCCATAAGTGGCGAGGTCAGAAGACCATCGCCCCAGGGAGTTCGGATAGCCGCAGTCACACCCCGAGCATGATATTTTGCGTCACTCGCCCAGACATCGGCGCTTTTGTCGCTGACCGAGTAGGAGTAAATTTCAACCCCTGCTGGAATTTGTGGCCTCAGTATCGCGCTGTATTCGTCGTCCAGATTGAGTATCGCCCTGCGTAGGCCCGGCAGTCTGAACAGCGTCGACTTGGCCTCCCCGTATGCTGCCATGGTTTCGTGGTAGTCGAGGTGATCCCGAGTCAGATTGGTAAAGATTGCGGCATCAAACTTAAGCCCGCTCACACGCCCTTGATGCAGCGCATGCGAGGACACCTCGATAGCGACGTGCTCGACACTCTGGTCCTGCCACTCAGCCAGCTGTGCCTGCAAACTGATCGCGTCTGGCGTCGTATTGACCGCCTCTACTACCGCGCCCGTGAGACTGGCACCCAAGGTACCGATGACGCCGCCACTGGTATATAACGCTTGGTTCAACTGGCCGATCAATTGTGTACAAGTGGTTTTACCATTAGTGCCAGTGACGCCAGTTAGAACAAGCTTTTGAGATGGGTCGCGATAAAACTTCCCGGCGATGCCGCTCAATTTGGAGCTAAGGTCGGTCACGGTAAATATTGGCACAGCGAGATCGGCAAATCGCCCGAGTACTGCCTTCCGCTCATCGGCGTCGCACTCCAGCGCAATTGCAAAGGCCCCATTTACCACAGCCTCCACCACAAACTCCCTCGCATCGTGGGTATACCCTCGGCACGCGAAAAACAAATCTCCCGGCACTACCAGCCTGCTGTCCAAACAAAGCCCTTTTACGGTTTCGCTTGCCAACTCGCCACCCCTTAGCTCGGCGAACAAATCACCAAGGGTGACACTGCTGGTCTCCCGTTGCTGTTCTGCGGCGGTCATGCGGATCTCTCCGGCAATTCATCCGGCGTCACATTGAGGAGCCTCAGAGATTGCGACATCACGCGCGAAAATACCGGCGCCGCAACTTCTCCACCGTGGTAGCGATCTCCTTGGGGTTCATTTATCACAACAACGGTTACCAGTCGGGGATTGCCTATCGGTGCTATGCCCGCGAATGCAGCTACGTAGCGGTCTTCTGAATAGCCACCGGCGGCCGCCTTGTGCGCGGTACCGGTCTTACCCCCGGAGGAATAGCCCTGAATCGCGGCACGTGTCGCGGTGCCGCCCTTATTGGTAACACGGGCCATCATCTTCAGCATACGATTCGCCAGCTTTGCGGCCACCACTTGCTCTCCCGGTGGAGTCTCATCAACCTTAAGTAGCGAGACCGGAAGTCTGCGCCCCTCATTTGCCAATATTATGTAGGCCTGTGCCAGTTGCAGCGGTGTTACGCTCAAACCATAACCATAGGCCAAAGTGACCGTCTCAATGGGCAGCCATTTTGTGCGCTGAGGCAACTCCCCGGTACTTTCACCTGGGAACCCACTACCGAGACTCTCCCCAAGACCAAAGCGCGCATACATTTCTCTGATTGCTCCCTCCTCCAGACTAAGCGCTATTTTGCTGGTCCCGACCTGGCTCGACTTGGCTATCACTTTCCAGACCGGAATGGTGCCGTAGTTAACTGGATCTAGAACCATCTTTTGGCCAACCCGGAGTCGACCCGGACTGGTATCTACCAGCGTATCGGGTGAGTAGTGCCCACTTTCGAGTGCCGCCAGAATTGACAGAGGCTTGACTGTTGAACCGGGCTCGAGCACATCCGTTACGGCTCGATTCCTGAAACGATCGAAGCCAAAGTCCTGACTGCGATTTGGGTTGTAAGTCGGATAGTTAACCATGGCCAACACCTCGCCGGTGCGGGCATCAAGACTCACCACCGACCCCGAACGCGCGCCGGTGCGCTGAATCGCCGCCTGAAGCTCCCGATAGGCCAGATATTGCAATCGCAGATCAATACTCAACACCATATTGCGACCCGGGTCCGCCGAGGTCTCTACCCCAAGATCCCGAACCAGATCGCCCGCCAGATCTTTCACATAGCGTTTCTTTCCCGGTGAGCCACGCAACCAGTCGTTGTACGCCAGTTCCATCCCCTCGATCCCGAGATCATCGACGTTAGTTATACCCACTACGTGTGCAGCCACTTCGGCTGCCGGGTAAAACCGACGGTACTCTCGCTCCCCGTATACACCGGGCAACCGCAAGGCCAGAATTTCCCGGGCATCGGCGGGCTTCATGTGTCTTTCCAAATACAGAAAATGTTTTGTTCGCGACTTTTCTATACGCGCCAGCAACTGACGCGGCTTAACCTTCAGTGCAACCGCCAAGGATTGAATAGCTTGGGTTTTACCATCGATTTGACGTGGATTCACCCAAAGCGATATCACCGGTGTACTCACCGCCAGCGGCGCGCCATGCCGGTCCGTGATGCTACCCCGGTGCGCGGGTATTTCGGCAAAGCGGATCGTGCGCGCGTCGCCCTGATCCTGCAAAAACTCGAAACCCCCATCCCCGGCCAGCACCTGGAGACTGGTAATCCGCCAAGCAAGCGCGCAAAACAATAACGAAAGTAGTGCGACTACTACAAAAAAGCGCCAGCTGGCAACGGGCTGTAACGCTTTTGAGCTCATGGGTTGACCAACTCGATTTCGCCAAACTCCGGAACGTGCATATTCAAGCGCGCCGCAGCAACCCGTTCAACCCGATGGTGTGCAGACCAGGTACTGTGCTCCAGCAACAATCGACTCCAATTCTCTTCCAGACCCCAACCGGCAGACTCAAGCTGCTCCAGCTCAGTGTGGAGCTGTCGGGTGCTGTGGGTTGTCTGCACTACCCCTAGAGCAGAAGCAACAATCGCTAGCATCACTGCCACGCCAATCGCGCGGGGTCGCAACCCCTTCAATCTAACCGCAGATTCAGCCATCGTGACGGGCTGCCCCCTCGCTGGTGTATCCGGTCTTTTTCACAGTTTCTCTGCCACTCTCATCACCACACTTCGCGCCCGGACATTTTCCTGCACCTCTGCCTGACTGGCGCGACCGGCTTTACCTATCAATTTCATTTTGCGATTACGATCCTGATCGCGCACTGGTATATGGCTGGGCAGTTTGTCGCCATCCGCCATACGGCGCATGAATCGCTTAACCAGACGATCTTCCAGCGAGTGGAAACTCAGGACCACGAGTCGACCGCCTGTAGTCAGCATCGCCAATGATTGATCGAGAGCGGTCGCCAATTCGTCAAGCTCCCTATTTACATGAATTCGGATCGCCTGAAACGACCGGGTCGCAGGATGCTTGTGTCGCTCCCAGGCCGGATTTGCCACCGAGACGATGTCCGAGAGAACGGATGTGCGGGTAATCGGCGCTTCCTCGCGTGCGCTCACGATCGCCCTCGCTATCCGTCTGCTAAATCGCTCCTCTCCGTATTCCCATAATACGCGGGCAATTTCAGCCTCGGCGGCGGTCGCCAACCAGTCGGCTGCACTCACTCCGGAATCTTCGTCCATGCGCATATCGAGCGGACCATCACGGAGAAAACTGAAGCCGCGACTGGCGTCGTCCAACTGGGGCGAGGAAACGCCAAGATCCAGCAATAGCCCGTCAATTTGTTGCATACCGCGGTCCGCCAAAACACCGGGCAGCTCTGAAAAAGACGCCCGTATAAATGCAAAGCGCTTATCCTGAGCCATCAGGCCTTCCGCTTCTGAAAGCGCTGCCCTATCACGGTCCACGGCCAAAAGGCTCCCTCCGCCAGTCAAGCTATTGAGAATTCTGCGGCTGTGACCACCCCGGCCAAACGTGCCGTCGACGTAACAACCGTCGGGTTTCATCACCAGCGCCGCCACGGCCTCTTGTAGCAAAACGCTTTCATGCATAGCGCTACCTACAGTGCCAATGAGAGCATTTCATCCGGCAGCGGGCCCTCTTCGCGCGACACCGCCAGCCACTTATCTCTCTCAGTCAGCCACACTTGTTCTGACCACAGTTCCAATTTCTTGCCTTGCCCAACCAGCACGAGTTTCTTTTCGAGTCCCGCGTACTCGCGCAAGGGGGAAGGCATCACCACCCGTCCGTTGTTATCCAGTTCCATATCTGTTGCATAACCTATCAGCAGTCTTTGGAACCGCCTGACATCCGGGTTCAGTGCCGGCAAGTCCTGAATCTCATCCTGAATTTGATCCCACACAGGTTGCGGATAGATAAGAAGGCAGGCGGATTGAGTATCAATCGTGGTCACTATTTGTCCCTCAAATTCGGACAAAAGTCGTTCGCGCTGTCGCGCGGGAAAGGCAAGTCTTCCCTTGGCATCCATAGTGATGTGTTGTACGCCTCGAAACACCCTGATCTATTCCCTCTAAATTACCGAAAACTCCACAAAAAGACAGAATTATCCACTTATACCCACTTTTCGACACTATGCGACCAGCTGGGGCCACTGTCAAGACGTGGGATTAGGAGAAAACCCTGTACTTTCGGATATTTAGCGCTGATTCCTCAATCTAGAGGGATAGCAACTAAGGCAATAATTCGGGAATAATAATTAAAAACAGAAGTGTATGAGCACAAGCTAAGAAACTACATTAATTGTAAGTCTAATAAGTAATTATAGGTTATTTTTTATGCAATTGAGGTATAAAAAGAGAGAGTCGGTCGATAAGCCGGGTTCTGTCGCGAACGATCATTCATCTGGGACAGCTGTCACCAACTGCCTCAAGCAACCTACCCGAGTCCGCCGCGGGCAGCGGCTATGGACTCCTATTTGGTCTTGCTCCGGACGGGGTTTACCATCGCCACGCCTGTTACCAGCCGCGCGGTGCGCTCTTACCGCACCCTTTCACCCTTACCCGGACTCTTTCAAGTAACCGGGCGGTCTACTTTCTGCTGCACTTTCCGTAGGCTCGCGCCCCCCAGGCGTTACCTGGCGTCCTGCCCTATGGAGCCCGGACTTTCCTCCAGCCCGAACCCGTTTGCCACTCTAATAGAGACAACGAGAAACTGGACCAGCGATCGCCTGACCGACTCTCGAGCGGCAGACTACCCCCTGACTCTTTCACTGGCAAGCCTTTGCTTACAACGTATGCTCAACGCAGCTCCAGAAGACGTCGATACAGCTGGTTTTTACTGATGCCATATATCTCACCTGTCAAAGCTGCTGCCCGCCTCGCCGGCAACTCGGCGGCCAGCAAAAGTAAAGAGCGCTCTACGCTTGCATCGATTTTAGCTTCACTCTTCTCCCGACCGCTCACCAGCACCACAATCTCACCGCGCTGCTGATTGGAGTCCGCAGCTACCCAAGTCGCTAGCTCCTTCAGGCACCCACGTCTGACCGTTTCAAAAGTTTTGCTCAATTCACGAGCGACAGTTGCCAACCGCACATCACCAAATGCTTCACACATGGCGCACAACGATTCGCTGATACGGTGGGGGGCTTCGTAGAAAATCATCGTTCGGGATTCATCCGCCAGCGCCTGCAGAAAGCGTAGCCGGGCACCAGACTTGCTGGGAATAAAGCCTTCAAAACTGAATCGGTCCGCAGGCAAGCCACTTACGCTCAAAGCAGCCACCACGGCGCTTGCCCCAGGCACAGGCACAGTCTTTATCCCGAGTTCGTGGGCCATGGACACCAGACGATAACCTGGGTCGGAGATCAACGGCGTACCCGCATCAGAAATTAATGCGAGTGACGCCCCCCTTTCCACTTCACCCAATAAGCGCTGAGCGACAGCGGCTTCGCTGTGGTCGTGGTAGGCAACAAGCGTAGTATTTATGGAAAAATGATTAAACAGCAGCCTAGAATGGCGCGTATCCTCCGCGGCCACCCGATCCACATTCCTCAGCACTTCTATCGCTCGTGGCGTCATATCAGAAAGGTTGCCAATGGGAGTGGCAACCACATAGAGTGCGCTTTCAATTAACATGATGGGTTCCACTGGTAGCTATTTACGTGAATGTTGGTTGCACTGCTGCCAGCAAGGAAATAGCATCCCCATCATGATATCAAATCCTTTTAGTTTGCGCGTACCCCAACTGCTGGCAATTCTGTTATTGAGCGCCTGTAGCTCCACTCCGGAACAGCCAATTGTGGGCTCGGATCTCGAAGATTCGATTAAGAGGACCGACGCGCACAATGACGAGAGTGCTAATGCGGGCAGACCATTGGAACTCCTCGCCGCCGGTCTTTTTATGGATGTCCAACGCAGCCTGGCCAGACAGGATTATGATCGGGCCCTGGATCAGCTCCGTGCCGCGGACCTACAAACTTTGAGCGCCGATGAGGTGATCGTCCATACCCTGCTGACCAAGCGCATCTTCGAGGCCAACAACGACTATCTGGCCGCGCTAAACCTCCTGTCCAGACCTGAAATGCGGGTCGCGATTATTGGATCCGAAAAACGTATTCGACGGCAATATTTGCGCGAGGCTGCCGACCTGTTCTCCGACACCGGAAACTACACGCACGCGGCCGCACTTCTTATCGAGCATACCGACAACGGTAAGCGAAAAAGCACCAGCGCCGATTTGAGACAGCGGATCTGGCTTGCTCTGTGCCGCGCATCACAACCTGAGTTTGACTATTTGCTAGCCAATAACCCAGATCTCCGCATCCAGGGATGGCTGAGTTTAGCGAGTATCAGCCGTAGTAATAACAGTAATCTCGCTCTGCTACTCGATCGCACTGAGCGATGGTTGGTGGAATGGGCGGACCACTCGGCGAGTGACATTGGCGAAAAATTATCGCGACAATTGCGTGATGCCGTAACAACTCGTCCGCGCCATCTGGCGCTCTTACTACCCTTAAGTGGCCGGCTGGCGACAACTGGAAAAGCCATTCGCGACGGTTTTTTAGCAGCCCACTATACCGCCAGTAACGAAGCGGGTGGCCGACCTCAGCTGACTATACTGGACACTGCTGCTGGCGCGTCCATGGGAGAGCTTTATCGTGACGCAGAGAAATTGGGTGCAGAACTTGTTATCGGACCGTTACTAAAATCCAAAGTCGAACAGTTACACCAGCTTACGCCGAGGTCAACTCCGATACTCGCCCTTAACTGGATTAGTACTGGCGCCATTCCCGAAAATTTTTATCAGCTGGCGCTCGCTGCTGAAGATGAAACCGGCCAACTGGCGCAAGCCGCAAATTTTCGTAGCCCCGGGAGCGCCTTAATAGTTCGACCAGAGGGGCGCTGGGGAGAAAGGGCCGCCAGAGCTCTGCAAGAACAGTGGTTGGCGCTTGGCAATGAGGTTCCCGCCACTGCAGTCTTTGGCCGAAAAACCGATCTTTCTACAGCGATAAAGCAGGCACTCGATATCGGCGAGAGTGAAGAGCGCGCTCGCGCTCTTGCAAGAATTCTTGGCGTGAGCAGTGAGTTTACTCCGCGAAGAAGACAGGATATCGACGCGGTCTTTTTGCTCTCCGCTCGCCCGGATCAGGCCCGCACCATACCGCCAATGCTAGCCTTCCACTACGCCGGAAATATACCGATTTACAGTATATCGAACAGCCACGACACCAGGATCTCAACGGGCTCTCTGGGCGACCTGGAAGGATTGGTTTTCACCGAAATGCCATGGGTACTGCTACCGGGCGCCGCGGCTAGGGCAGCGGTGGCGGGCAGCCCCATCGGGATGGCAAACCAGTCTCGAATGTTTGCACTCGGTGCTGACGCCTACAACTTGCACCCCCGTCTGGGCATCCTCGGCCTTCCCGAGTCGAGCATCTTCAGAGGTGAGACGGGAACTTTGAGCCTCGGAGAGGGCCACCAATTGCACAGAGAGCTATTGATCGCGGCGATACAGTCCGGCCAAATTCAACTACAGACAGCCCTACCACCAACACCCCAGGAGCCGCGGTGAGCAGACAGCTTGGAGCGGAAGTTGAGGATGCGGTGCAGTCCCATTTGCTGGCGTCCGGGTTGAGATTGGTGGCCCGTAATTTTTTATGCAAAGTGGGTGAAATTGATCTGATAATGTGTGACGCTGAGGTGCTCGCAATTATCGAGGTCAGGTACAGGAAAAGTAACGCGTATGGGACCCCAGAAGAGTCGGTGACCCACAGTAAACAGCGCAAGCTCTTTCGCACGGCCCAGGTATTTTTGCAACGTTTCCCAAAGTGGAGCTCCCACCCATGTCGTTTCGACGTAGTGGCGGTTGAACCACAGGGCGGCGAACTCTCAATCAGATGGATCAAAAATGCATTTACCGGCTAAATACCCAGCTTGCTTGAGGCTCGCTGCGAACCCAAATGGATAACTACGAAAGAATCACAGAAGGCTTTCAGGAAACTATAGATGCCGTCACTCAATCGGTCGACGTCCTGGCACAACCTATGGAGCTGGCGACCTCACTTCTGGTGAATGCGCTATTAAATGAAGGTAAAGTGATGTGTTGTGGCACAGGTTCAAATGCCGCCATGGCCCAGCTGATGGTAAGCAGTCTACTCAACAGATTTGAACACGAGCGCCCGGGTTTACCCGCTATCAACCTATGCTCCGACGCCGCAACTCTCGCCGCGATTTCATCTACATACAGCATTAATGACATATTCTCCAAACAGATTCGCGCCCTCGGCCAATCTGCAGATATTCTTATCGCCATATCGAACGAAAGCAGTAATAGCAGTATAATCCAGGCCATCAGTGCTGCTCACGAGCGCGGCATAACTGTAATATCACTGAGTGGTGGCTCTTCATTAGATGTTCCCTCGCTCCTCTTGCCCGAAGACATTGAGCTTGTGGTCAGTGCGGTACGGGCGCCCAGAATTACTGAGGTACACGCGATGGTTATTCACCAACTCTGCGAACTGATCGATCACGCCCTGTTTGGAACCTATGAATCATGAAGACGATTTCGCTACTCAGCTTCCTCGCGTTAACCTTGTTACTCCAAACCGGCTGTAATTCGATAATCGCCGTTTCATCGCCCGGGCCAATTCCCGAAAATTATGCTGCGCGCACCTGGGGCGGCGTTTTGGATGATGAAGGTATCGAAACCAAGAGCTATGTGAACATCAAGCAGTCCGACGAAGGTTTCAAAAAAGCGCATATCGTTGTCGTCTGCTACAACGGCAGCGTTCTCCTCACAGGGCAAGTGCCCAACAATGAACTGCGTAATAAGGCCCCCGAAGTCGTTCGAAAAATACAAAAAGTGAAGCGGATTTACAATGAATTATCAGTTGCAGGTAATACCTCTCCCATTGTCCGCAGCAACGATGCCTGGATCACAGCGAAAATAAAAACAGCACTCTTCGCCAGCCCCCAGGTAGAGGGCTATCGTACAAAAGTAGTCACTGAGCACGGTGTAGTCTATCTGATGGGCTTGGCCAATCGCGCCGAGGCGGCGCGTATCGTCGAAGTCGCCAGTTCCAGCTATGGCGTACAAAAAGTTGTTCAATTATTCGATCTGGTCGACTGATAGCTGCTCCTCCAACTGCCGATTGCCGAGCAGGGCAATCTTCCGATTAACCTCACCTGGAACGACGACCACTTCAGCAGCTGTAAGAGCTGAGATACTGGCACTCACCACTGCAGCGGCGCTCATCCAGTATTCATCGGGAAACCTCGTTTTATCAAATCCTGCCATGGATGCCGTGTCGTGGATCTCCGTCCTTACTAGTCCAGGGCAGAGCGCTTGCACGGTAATTCCACTCGCTTTAACCTCCTCCTGTAACGACACAGAAAAGGCATTGATAAACGCCTTTGTCGCACCATACACCGCAGATTTTGGTAGAGGCGTGAAACTACTGATCGATGAAACATTGATTATCGTCCCCGTACCGCGCTCGACCATATAAGGCAGCGCAGCGCGAGATAACCGCATGACGGCCTCCACGTGCAAGGCGATCATGCCCTGCTGTTCATCCACGTGACTAGAACAAAATTCGCCATAGGTGCTGACTCCCGCATTATTCACAAGCATGTCCGGCGGCCCTTTTTGGCGCAGAATCTCGATACAACTGGATATACCCTCCAGCGTGGCCAAATCTGCGCAGACCACATGAACTTCGCATTGACCCAGTAACTCCCTACGTAGCTCCTCCAACCGCTCCCGACGCCTGCCGACAGCGATAATAATCGGATAATCCGCGGCCAGTTGGCGACAGAATTCCAGGCCCAAACCCGCAGTTGCACCCGTGACAAGCGCGGTTTTCTTTTGCTCAGACATTATATTAATTCCAGTGAAACAGGCCGACTATGCTACCACCAACCCGTTTGATATTGCTCCGAACCGGCGGTGCAGCCCAATTTACCTATTCAAACTTGCGCTTAGTATAAACGTCAAATCGTACCGCTCGACCGCGCAACGCAAAATCTGGCTCAACATCATTCAGCGGCGACGACTTCAGCCCTATCTTCACTACAACGCGGTGCTTGGCGCCGACCAGAGCCAGATCAAGCAAATTGTCATCCGGGTGGTCATCGACAAATAGATCTCTGAATATCTGCATCTCCTTTTTAGCCAGCGCAGATTTCTGCCCCGAGGGGAACATGGGATCCAGATAGATTACATCCGCCAATGGGCCGGTTGCATCCCGCAATAGTTTCAGTGCGTCCGTGGAGTGTAAATCCATCCGCTTGGCGCTGGCGACGATTGCAGCATCATCACAACTACGCGCTCGACTTAGTCCGTCGCGTAGCAGCGCCGCTACTACCGGCTCGCGTTCACATAAGGTGATCTCGCACCCCAGGTTGGCGAGAATAAACGCGTCTCGGCCAAGCCCTGCCGTAGCGTCGAGAACCGAGGGGCGACGGCCACCAGCAATACCGCAAGCTCGCGATAGCAGTTCACCGCCGCCACTACTGCGATGCCGCATTCTACCACTGGAAAAATCAACCATCACCGGGCCTGGAGCTCGGCTTCCCGCCACTTGAATCTGTAAACCCACGGAGCGTAAAATCAGCAAATTAGGCCATAATAAAACTGTAGAAGGATCGGCACAGAAGCCGCAAACAGGTAAATCGAACTCCACGGCCAACGCCCCTGCGCGACCAGCCAAAACCTCGTCATCCCACGCCACCGCCAATAAACTCATCACTCCACCCGAACTCTAAAAACGCATTACCATTATAGTGCCCGTCCGCAGTAAGCGGTATAGTACTTACAGGATTCACCTACCAGCAGGAGTGACCCCATGCTTTCAACCATGTCATTCATTCGAGCAACCAGCATGGCCATACTGAGTTGTGTCCTGCTGTCAGCATGCAACACCTATCGAGTTTGGGTGAACGAGACGGTGGTGTTCTCTCCCGATCCATTGTTTACGGAGTTCCAGGTTGTGGATGTCGCTTTACAAGATTGCATTACACAGCATATTGAACACGCTAATATCACCTCGGCAGCCGAGCTCACCGACCTGAATTGCAGCCAGGCAGGGATCTCCAGTTTAAGAGGCATTCAGGCCTTTCACAGTCTTAGGGCACTGAAACTCAGCCATAATCAGGTTCGAAACCTGGCGCCTCTGGCGAAGCTCTCCGTGTTGGCTGAATTGTACATAGACAACAACCAAATTCGGGATGTTTCCGCACTGGAGAAAATTGAATCGTTGAAGATAATCAATCTATCGATGAACCCCGATATACCGTGTGGCGATATCCCCAAACGTTTTCGCTTGAAGGATAGCGACCTTCCGAAGCATTGCCGGTAGGCGACATAGCATGAGTTTTTATACCCTACTGGCAAGACTACCGCTGCGGGTGCTATACAGTGTTGCCGGCGTCATCTACTTTCTACTTTATTACGTGGCGCGCTATCGACGTCGCGTGGTCCGGGATAATCTGGCAGCAGCCTTTCCCCAAAAATCCCCCACAGAGTTACTGGTATTGGAAAAGGACTTCTATCGTCAACTCTGCGATGTTGTTGTTGAAATTCTCCATGCATGGAAAATGCCAGCCGAAGAGATTATGAAGCGGGTCCATGTGATTAACGGAGAAGTGATCACCGAGCTGAAAGAAAAACAGCAGTCGGCACTACTTCTGAGCGTCCACCAGTGCAATTGGGAGTGGATGCTACACGCCATCTCCCTGCACTCCGGAATTCACGTGGATTGTGTCTACAAGCCACTGCACAACAAAACCGCGGACGCATTTATATACGCCAGCCGCAGCCGCTTTGGTGCGAAACCTCTAGCCATGCGAGATTCGACCAAGGAACTTGTTCGTCGTCGAAGTGAATTCAAGATTTTCGCCATGGTTGCGGATCAATCCCCTACTCGCAAAGAACGGGGTTATTGGACCGACTTTCTGAATCGGCCCGCCGCATTCTATGAGGGCGCCGAAAAGATCGCCCTACTCACACAGAATCCGGTGATCTTTGTTCACATGAGGAGGGTGCGGCGCGGGCATTACGAACTCCGCTATGAGCCACTGGCTGAACCGCCACACGAAAAAAATAACGCCGGCATCACTGAGGCTTACATCGAGGCAGCGGAGCGCTCTATCCGTTCCCAGCCAGAGAGCTGGCTGTGGAGCAACCGGCGCTGGAAGCGCTCACCAGAAGCCACCGATGCGGTAAACGTATCCGCATAGCGTCTGCACTCACTCAATCTCCATCCAGTCCACGCCATCTGTCTGATCTGCCCAAACGACTCTATCCATGAAGGGGAAAACCCCCTCCAACGCACTTTCGGCCAACTCCGGACTATTATTCTGTTCGCTTATATGGGCGACTACCAGGTGCTGAATCTGTTCCATTTCAAGGGAACCCAGCAGTGCTGCGCTTTGATGATTATTCAAATGCCCCCAGTCGCCCCCAACGCGATGCTTGACCGAGGGAGGATAGCTCCCGCGATTCAGCATTTCGAGGTCGTGGTTGAATTCTAATATGAGTGCATCACAGCGGCGGTATTGCTGGCAGACGAAGGGTGTGACGCTGCCAAGATCAGTCAATATTCCAAGCACCCGGTTCTCACCGCGGATAACAAACTGACAAGGCTCACGAGCATCGTGAGGCACGGCTACCGGTGTGATCTCAAGATCGCCGATACGAATAGCTCGCTCGCTATAACAAAAATTGATGCGGTCAACCTCACCGCAGCGCCCCGAGTGGTAGGTGCCATGGCTGGAATATACCGGCAAGTCGTGTTTGCGCGCCATTCTGGCAACGCCTGCGCAGTGATCTGAGTGTTCGTGGGTGACAAATATTGCATCGATGTCTTTGGCTGTCAGACCGAGACGGTCCAAGCGTCGCTCGGTTTCCCTGGCAGAAAACCCGCAATCTACCAGTACTGCCGTCGAGCCGTGTGCAACAACCGATGAGTTGCCCTTGCTGCCGCTACCAAGAGACGCAAAGCGCACAGCTATTGCCCTGCTAAGATAGATTACTCTTGATAACCGAAAGTAATTTTTCCGCTTCTCCGCGCACCAGCTCACTGCCATCGGGCGAGTATATGGTGATCGTGACACTCTCGAAATCGTCTGCGGAGATCACTAGAACTTCATATTTGTTTCCAGCCAGATTAATAGCATCGGAATCACCACCAAACATCCAGCTGAACCAGCCGTCCTCGTCCTGCTCGGTCGGTTCGACAAATAACACGAAGTACTTGCCGGAGCTGCGATCGAGGTCCTCGATTTCAAAACTGGACTTTTTCAGTGCCGGCCCCAGGGCGGCCCACGCACGGTAAAACGGCAGGCGCAGCCTGATGAAAGGCTTACCGGCATCGCTCTTTTGCAGGGTGACCTTGCCGCTGGAGCTGATAGAAGTCTGCGCTATCATCGACACGGTTGATGTCTCCGCTGAGTTTGCCATGTACTGCGACAGCTCAACCAGCAACTGTTGCTCGTGCTCCAGATCCGAGGACACAGCGGGCCAGTCCTGCATAGTCTGCGGCGACTCGGTTACCTGCAGCACATGTACTTCGCTGGTATCGCGCTGAATCCCTTCATCTATTGTTATACGGTACCGTTCGCGCAAGCCGGTATCCTCGAGTGAAATCCAGTTCGTTTCGATAATCCCCTGGCGACCGTCGATGCGGCCAACCCCCACGCCCTTGGCGTTCAGAAAGCTGCGCATTTGGGGCCAGACCTCTCCCGGGGTAACCGCAGCGACCATCCAGCGCTCGTCGCCAAGCTTCTGAATTCGGACCATCTGGTCGTACTCACCCGCCACCAGAGCCTCCGGGCGAGGGACCTCAAATTCCTGGGAAATGATTACATCCTCCTCGACAGGCGGAATCACATAAACGGTCTCGATCGCGCTGTCATCTAACCCAGCGGGAACTTCTAAGACGGCAACTTCCCGCGATTGCAGATAGTCATCTGATCGATTGCGGAAATACCCTTTGTCTCCAAACAAATAGCCACAGCCGGACAGACTCAGCACCAGAGACAATATCAGGATCTTTTTTTGCGAATTTATAGTCATATTCTGTCGTTATACTCTGTTGTGTACAAACCCACTGTCAGGTTAAGCCCACCGCTGCCAAGGCGTCGGCAACCAGCGGATGATATTCTTCTGCGAGGGGACTCAGGGGCAAACGGATACCGTCACCAATTCTACCCATATGCTGAAGCGCCCATTTCACAGGAATCGGATTGGATTCACAAAATAGCGCGTCGTGCAAAGGCTGCAGACGCCGGTCAAGATCTCGCGCTGCAGCGGTCTCGCCGCCAAGCGCCAACTCACATAGCTGAGCCATCAACGTCGGAGCAACATTGGCAGTCACTGATATATTGCCGTGTCCGCCCATGAGCATCAATTCACAAGCGGTGCCGTCGTCCCCGCTATAAACGGCAAAATCGGCAGGACTGCGCGCAATAATTTCGCGAGCTCGATCCATATCTCCCGTGGCCTCCTTGATCCCGACAATATTGTGGATATGGGATAGTCGCTCGACAGTATCGGGCAGCATATCGACACCCGTTCGGCCCGGCACATTATACAATATTTGGGGGATATCGACCGCCGCGGCAATTTCGCGATGGTGGCGAAACAACCCCTCCTGCGTTGGCTTATTGTAATACGGCGTAACCAGCAAACAGGCGTCTGCTCCCGAACGCTGCGCGGACCGGGTCAACTGAATGGCTTCACGGGTACAGTTTGCTCCCGTTCCCGCAATAACCGGAGTACCGGTTGCCACAGTTTTCACCACCCGCTCGATAACGGCACAGTGCTCCTCCACAGAAAGTGTGGCGGACTCACCCGTTGTTCCCACAGCTACAATAGCTGAAGTCCCCTGCTCCATATGCCAGGCGACGAGGCCATCGAGGGACTCCCAGTCAATGGACCCATCGACCAGCATCGGGGTAACCAGGGCTACGAGGCTACCAGTTATCATCAACACTCTCCGCGTGTATGTTCAAGGTTTATCGGGTCATAGGACCCAGATTCGACGTGCAAGGCGTTGGCCATTATCCATGGAACGCCCTTCAAAACAACCGGTTTCAACAGGTCGCGCCTGATTCTCTGCCAGTTCCGGACTATACTATAATTTCACGTCGATCAGGAATCGCTTATGTCAGTCACGATACGCCGCCTCTGTCGGGCCATAGCCCTAGCGACGCTTTTCAGTCTCACCTCAGCCGTTGCGGAAACCAAAGCAAAAGTGTATCCGTTAACGCCGGTAGACAAGCGCTATATTGAACAGCAACGCGAGCGTGTGGATAACATCGCCCGGTCCGAACTTGGCCGCCAGCTCAGTCAAAACAAACAGACAAACCTGGAAATTCTGCAGACTCTTCTGGACCGCCGCCTGATCAAGCCAGATCAAACGCTCGAACTACAGGCCATGGGTGCCGTGCTCGGTAATGAACTGGCCAGGGAAATGTCCATGCACTGGGTTATCGTCGAAGATAGGTACGGACGCAGTCGTGCTCTGCAACTAGACACAAACGAAAATTTTTTGTTTCCCATGACAATGATCTCTCGACGGGTAGAGGCCGGCGCTAAAGTGTCCGTTCAGTCCATTTACGATAAAGCCGTGGGTATTATTACGCCGCTACGCAAGCCAATGCCCTTCCAATAGTCGGCAACGTAGTTACGGACGAGCCAATCACGGCGTTGTGGGGCGTCGCAATAATCTCGGTATCTGGCGTTTTGTGGGCGAGCCCAGCGCCGAGCTCGAGAGAATACCCGATTCGAAACCCGTCACAAAATCCAGCCCGTCAATATCACCACTGACGTCGAAGGTGGTGAATTTTGTGCCACTCAGTACCGGCCACGCACCACAGGCTTCCCCGGCATCGCAGATAAAAAAGTCGCTATCTGAATCACTTCCTGCCACCAGAATATATTGCCCAGCGGGTACATTATTGAACTGAAACTCGTAGCGCCCATTTCTGGCTACTACGGAGTCCTGCTTGACCATCTCATCGGTTACAGGGTCAACCAGCAGTACATAATGATAGCCTGCGTTACCCGATACATCGGTGGTAGCATCAGAAACAGTGACCAGCACGATCAATTCCGCACTGCCGGCATTGCTGTTTACAGCAATGGTGCCTCTGTGTAAGCCGATATCGAGTAGACTGCGGTCGACAACCGCGATATAGCCGCCGGAGATCACTTCACCTTCAACAACGCCCACCGTCAACCAATCGACTTGTGCCTGAACAGCGTGAATCTGCAGGTCGCCGCCACCAGCGTTATAGACCTGCAGCGGCAATTGACTAGCAGTCGAACCGAAGTTTAAAGACCTTGGGCTGAACGCCAACAGTGGTTGTTCGGCTATGCTAGCGCCTCCCGACAACTCTTGAGCTGCCCCGACGGCTTTCAGTGCATTTAACAATCCCCAGCCATAAATCTCATCTCGGCCCTGCATACCCAGGTCCGCCGTTATTCCGCCGTCTTGCAATAGCGCATCAAACTGCCCTGGAGTCAGACCGGGATAGACGGATTTCATTAGCGCCGCCACTCCTGCCACATGAGGCGCCGCCATAGAAGTGCCTTCAAAGTGCACATAGTTCATGACCACGCTGCCCGAGCTGTCGTCACCGTTGGTACTCAGTATGAGGTCGGGTGATCCATCCCCATTAATATCGTTGGTACTGCTATCTCCGCCAGGCGCAGCGACGTCAACGCTGCTGTGCGAGTTCGAGTAGGGTGCTTGCTCTCGATTGATATTTACCGCCGCGACGGAGACCACATTGTCATAAGACGCCGGATAAAAAGACCGCCGTCGCCCCTCATTGCCCGCTGCCGCGATGGTAATAATTCCGCGCGCCGCGACCTCGTTGAACAGTGCCTGTTCGACCTGGCTGAACCCGCCTCCGCCCAGACTCAAGTTGATGATGTCCGCGGCTCTCGCCGGCAACGTCCCGGAGTCATTGGCGAGTCCAGCGGCGTAGCGAACCGCCTGCATGATGTCATAGGTATCGCCCGCACCTTCCTCCCCCAGCACTCGCAGCGGCATTATCTTCGCATTCCAGGCAACGCCAGCCACCCCCTTTCCATTGTTGGTGCTCGCCGCGATGGTTCCGGCAACGTGGGTACCATGAAAGCTGCTGTCCACCAACCCTCCACCATCGCCGGGATCATCCGGGTTGTCATCGATACTGTTACCATCCAGAGCGCTAGTCAGATCGCTAACAAAATCATAACCGGGCAACAATTGACCCTGCAGATCGGGGTGTGCCAGCAGAATCCCAGTATCCAGCACAGCCACGGTGACGTCTTCGCCCGTACTACCCTCCCAGGCCGCCGGTAAGTTGAGCATTTCGTAGTGCCAACGCTGCTCGGGATAGTAGGTATCATTGGGCACGGCTGTGGCGTGAACCCGGTAGTTCAAGCTCACCTGCTCAACATCCGCTTCGCGGGACATTCGCTTCAGCGCCAGCAGAGTCTCGAATTTGCGGCGCTGCATCTCTCCAGCGCCGCGCAGCCTGCTGTCAGCTTTAATTTCCAACTTCGACAAAGTTGCTTCGCGAGGACTTTGAAAACGTAACAGATTGGCGCGACCTCGACCACCGCCGGCATACGTCATACCGCGCCGCGCCGCGCGACGCGCCAGGCTTTCACCCTTGGTCTGACGCTGCCGATAACTCACGATCAATTGGTCAATATTAAAGTCGTCGCTCAAACGAGAAGCTGTTTGCACGGGAAGCTGATTGCTCTGACCAATGGAGAGTCTATAGTTAGAGGCCCCCGTTTGCAGAGCAACGTTGACGATATACTCACCCGCTACAGCTATCTGGAGGCTTTCGAGTGCGGCCACTCCCATGGCGGCGTCAACCAACTGTAACTCCTTGTCGTAAAGAAACAGATCGAGATCATTGGCAAAGGGATCTTCGGCAACCGCCAGAGTAACAACCTGGCCAGCCAGTAACTCGACACGAAAGAAATCGCCAGCATCCCCCACTAAGCGCGAGCGGCCCACCCCGCCGCTGTTTGGCTCATTGAGGTACCCGCCCAAAATAACCGGCGTATCCAGACGTTGGGGTGCCAGAATACTATCGTTATTGATATAGACGGCATTACGGTCGTTGACATCGCCGTCCACCTTGTTGAATTCAACCACCGAAACACTGCCGCTAAGTTGAAAGCCTCCCTCCACACCATCGACGACTCGCGCGGCCAGCTCACGCAAAACAGCGTCGTTTTCGCCATTGATCACCGCCAGGCTAAGGTCGTCTATATAGGCGATTTCACGCCGATATTCCAAAGCATTGAATAATTGGGTCCATGAGAGCACATCGAGATAGCTCAGAGTGCTATCGTCGTTCAGGTCGGGAACGAGTTCCGCAGACCTGTTATCGAGTTCCGCGCGTATCTCGGCATCGGTCAACCCATCGAGCTGCGGCTCTAAATAGCGATACAAGGCTTCAGTCAACGTGCTCACCCGGGCCTGATTATCGCGGATCTGCTCACCGGTTAAAATGGCATGCCAGGACCCCATCACCGGCGTGCCGAACAGGTCCTTTTCATTATCGAGATTAAAGTCTTCGTCGCTGCCACTACTCGCCGTGATCAGATATAGTGCATCGGCGTCGAACTCTGAAAAAAACAAAATTGTATGGCCAAGCAGCAACAAGCGTTGAAATCCAGACAGGCCGTCCCAGGCGCCCTGCCCAATGTCTGAAATGACCTCTGACGACGCGTTTGTCAAATGCTCGGAGAGAATTTCGGTCGGTTGTCTCAACAGAGCTACGGTAATCCGGGCCCCACTGACCGAGCTGTTCAATTGTACGTGGACACACGCCAGCAACCCGCAAGCGAAAACGGCTATTAAGAATATTCGACTCAATCTGGCCCTGTTCATAAGCACTTTGACCTCAAACCGCGCGTTTCTATCAACATAGGTTTAACAACAAGTAGTACACAGAAAATAAAGATCCCACAATTGCGGTGCCGCCACAAACTGGATTCGAGTACCGAATCGAAAGCTGGCTAACATGACAAGCAGCCCGCAGCGCGTTAGTCTACGATTTTTGACAGTACTCGGACGTCTTATTTATGAACACCACCTCTCCAAAATCACGCTTTGTTGCTATTACCCGTTGGGCAGCAATTTTCTTTCTGGCACTGCTACCACTCTCGGTTGTTGCCGTGAGATTTTCAGTGCTTCCTGTACTTCCCGGGCTGGGCGGCTTTGCTATGGCGTGTCTCGGTTCGGTTGTGGTTCTCATCATCCTGATCATTGCCGCGATGATACCGCGCAGCAAACCTATCAGACCTCAATTGCTGAAGACCATGCTAATCACGCTGCTCCCAGCTGCAGTCGCCGCGGCAACGATGGGGGGTGGCGATAATGTACCCGCTATACACAATATCAGTACCGATGCCACGGACCCACCCCAGTTCGTTGTCGGTATCTCGCAGCGCGGTGCAAACAGCAACCCACTGATTTACACAGATGAGGTCGCAAATCTGCAGCGTGCGGCCTACCCGGACCTAACACCCTTGCTCAGCGAGTTGACGCCCGAGCAGGCATTCGTTCGAGCCTCCACATTAGTTGACGAAATGGGCTGGAAAACCTATGCCGCCGACGAGAACTCCGGCAGAATCGAGGCGGTGGATACCACCCTGTGGTTCGGATTCAAGGACGACGTGGTTATCAGAATTCGCCCGTCGAACCAGGGCAGCATAGTCGACCTCCGCTCCGTCTCTCGCGTCGGTCGTAGCGATTTGGGCGCGAATGCCGCGCGCATAAGGAACTTTGTAGATCAGTTTGAGAACTAAGCCCAAGCGATGAAACCAAAAAGCTTCTTATGCCGGCTACTGCTCTACTGCACTACGCTGCTGGCCGCGGAACTGGCCGCGGGGACGGAGGTAGATTACCTGAGTTTCCACACGGAGGACGAAGCGAATTCAACGGAAATCTTCCGCCGTGCCAGCCCATCCGTGGTCTATGTGACCAATAGCGCCCTGCGCCGCAGTCGCTTCAGCTTGAATATCCAGGAAATCCCACGTGGATCGGGTACCGGCTTTGTCTGGAGCACGGGTGGGCTGATCGTGACCAATTTTCACGTAATCAGCGGCGCAGACAGATTGATTATCACCTTGCAGGATCAGTCCAGGTGGGACGCTAAGGTCGTCGGTTTGGCCCCTGAAAAAGATCTGGCAGTGCTCAAAATTGAAGCTCCCGCGGAACAGCTTATCCCGGTTCCGCTCGGTGATAGCTCGCTCCTGGAGGTAGGTCGAAAAGTGCTGGCCATCGGCAACCCTTTTGGGCTTGATACGACGCTGACTACCGGCGTTGTCAGCGCTCTGGGCAGAGAAATCGATTCGGTCACCAACCGAAAAATTCGCAATGTGATCCAAACGGACGCCGCTATAAACCCTGGCAACTCAGGTGGCCCACTGCTAAATTCTCTGGGGCAATTAATTGGCGTCAACACGGCTATATTCAGCCCTTCCGGTGCCAGCGCCGGAATCGGCTTTGCTATTCCAGTGAATACCGTAAAGCAGGTAATCCCGCAACTGATCAGCTACGGCCGACTCTACAGACCCATTATCGGGGTTGAGCTGGCCAGTGATCGCTGGGCCAAGCGCTACCAAATCAAGGGCGTCGCCATCGTTCGAACCATTCCGGGACTACCGGCGGCCGAGGCAGGAATGCGCGGGGCCTGGAAAAACAACCGAGGCGATCTGATCCTCGGTGACGTCATTACCGCTATCGATGGCAAATCGGTCAACAACAGCGACGACTACCTGAGTCAACTCGAGCAAAAAAAACCCGGTGCTATCATAGAAATCAACAGTATCCGCGATCGCGAGGCCCGTACCTACAAAATCCGACTCGCCGAACCACAATAATCTACTGCCACTGGCTGGTACCAGTGTGGTCAGGCGGACGGCACATTTAAGCGAGTAGCCCAGCAACTAGTTCAGCAACTTAGACCGCAAATTGTTTGACCTCTTATGTCACTACTGAAGGCGCAATTTGCTCTTGCACTGACAGCGCGAAGATATAGTCTGTGCTCGCACTCATAAACCGTTTACAGGAGTAACGCTTGGACGTACTGGAACAATTCCGCGCGGATACCAGAGCCTGGCTGGAGACCAATTGCCCACAAAGCCAGCGCCAACCTGTTGTTCCAGAGGAACAATACTGGGGCGGTAGAAAAACCGAATTTGCCAGCGACGATGCACGTGTCTGGTTTGAACGGATGCGTGACAAGGGCTGGACAGCCCCAGAATGGCCCAGCGAATATGGCGGAGGTGGCCTCGATCTGCAACACGCCAAAGTATTAAAACAGGAAATGAAGGCGCTTGGCGCGCGGCCACCAATTTACGGCCTCGGCTTGTGGATGCTCGGCCCCGCTTTGCTGGAACACGGCAACGAGGAGCAGAAGAACGAGCACGTAACTGGCATCCTGCGTGGGGAAAGCCGCTGGTGCCAGGGATACAGCGAGCCTGGTGCGGGATCGGACCTCGCCAGTCTGCAGTGCCGTGCGGAGGACCGCGGAGATCACTTTCTGGTTAATGGCAGCAAGATATGGACGTCCGCCGCGGACCGTTGCGACTGGATTTTCTGCCTGGTACGCACCGATCTGACAGTAGCCAAGCAAGAGGGAATCAGCTTTTTACTGATCGACATGATCGATCCCGGTATCAGCACAACCCCGATCCAACTTATTAGCGGTGAATCAGAATTTTGCCAAACCTTTTTTGACAATGTAAAAGTGCCCAAAGAAAATCTGGTTGGCAAACTCAACGGCGGTTGGACCGTCGCCAAGTCACTTCTCAAACACGAACGAAAGCTGATGTCGGAGATGGTAACCGATCCCCCAAGAGCGGTTATACCCCCTCTGGAACTGGCGAGGCAGTTCGGAAAAATGCACGCTGGAAAGCTTCAGGATGAATTGTTGCGTCGCGACCTCACTCGCTATGAGATGGATCTGCAGGCGGTGGCTCTCACCCAGTTTCGTATTTTTGAAGAGCAGCGAGCGGGTACTCGAAGCCACGCACCTCTGGTGATGAAATATTCGGGGACCGAGCTCGAAAAACGCAAAAGCGAACTCGCTATAGCGCTCATGGGTAGCAGTGGTCTCGCCTGGGAAGGTGATAATTTTACCGAGACGGAAATCGCAGTACCAAGAGTCTGGGCTATGTCAAAAGCAATGACAGTCGCCGGTGGAACATCTGAAATACAGCTCAATCTGATTGCCAAAAATGTACTTGGACTCCCCACAGAGTCGCGAGATCGCTAATGCCCCCAACACACAAATTAGTACAGGAGAACTCACGTGGCTCTGGTCTTGAATGAGGAACAGCGTCTGCTGAAGGAAACGGCGCACGAATTTTTGGCGACCAATGCACCCGTCAGCGCTCTACGTACATTAAGGGATTCGCGCGATGCGACCGGATATGACGTCGACCTATGGCAACAAATGACCGAATTGGGTTGGGCTGGAATAGCGCTTCCCGAGGCTTGCGGTGGGCTAGCGTTTGGCTTCGCCGGCCTGGGCGTTGTACTCGAGGAAACCGGGCGCACTCTCTGCGCCTCTCCACTGTTCGCCAGCGCGGTACTGGGTGGAAATATGGTGTTACTGGCCGGCACGAAAGTCCAACAAGCCGAACTGCTGCCACGGATAATCGGCGGCGAGCTCACCGTGGCTCTGGCGCTCGAGGAGAGCAATCATCACGACCCGGCTGCCACAGAAATGGTCGCAGTGCGCTCTGAAAACGGGTATCGCTTAACGGGGAAAAAGCGCTTTGTCCTCGATGGCCACAGCGCAGATAAGCTGCTTGTGGTGGCGCGAACCAGTGGCAGCGCTGGTGATCGGCATGGATTAAGTATATTCATCGTCGATGGCAACGACTCTGGAGTGTCGCGCCGACGCACCATACTGATGGATAGCCGCAATGCCGCCGAGATTGAACTAGAAGATGTACAGGTGTCACTCAGTGCCGTACTGGGTGAACCCGACCTGGGGTGGGAGCCCCTCACGGAAACGCTGGATCGGGGCCGCATTGCGATTAGCGCAGAGATGCTAGGAGGAGCTTTGGAGTGTTTTGAACGAACCGTCGAATACTTGAAGGAGCGCGAGCAATTTGGCGTGAAGATTGGCAGTTTTCAAGCGCTCCAACACCGGGCTGCACATCTACTGACCGAATTAGAACTAGCCAAATCAGTGGTTATGTACGCCCTGTCGGCGGTCGATGAAAACCCCAGCCAGGTACCCATGCTCGCGAGTTTAGCCAAAGCCCGGATGAACGACCTGTTCAGAGATATCAGCAATGAAGCCGTGCAAATGCACGGCGGAATCGGTGTCACCGATGAACTGGAAATTGGGTTTTTCCTGAAGCGAGCGAGAGTGGCAACACAAATATTAGGCGACAGTGGATTTCACCAGAATCGTTTTGCCACGCTTGGCGGATACTAGCCCGCCTCGATGGCGAGAGCTGTAGCGCTCAGCCTTCCACCATATCAAATTCCATTTTGCCAATACCACAATCGGGACACTCCCAATCTTCCGGGATATCTTCCCACACAGTACCAGCGGGAATGCCATCTTCCGGCAAGCCTTTCGCCTCGTCATAGACGAAGCCACAAATTACGCATTCCCACTGCTTGAATTCACTCATTTCTTACCTGCTCGTGTCATTAATTAAAGGGGCCGACCTGCTTCAGGGTGCCGGGTATCGAAGCCGGAACCCTGTATCAGTCTGGCTCGCCACCAACGAAAGTGCATTGCGCAAATTTTGGTCCAGCGTTTGCTCCGAGGACAAACTCAGGTCGAGTGCATAATCCTCAAGACGCCAACTCACGTTACCCGCTACTGCCACAGGCCCCGATACGGTAGATACGACGGCGTCTACGACACCTTGACTGGCTGAGAGGTCAGCCGTGTAATGTCCAAGCGAGATCCTCGATCCCGCGGCAGTCCAGCCAGCGTCCAGCCAGCGCAATTTTCCAATGCCAGAAATTAGCGATTGACCTTGCAGCTTCGCATCCGACAATGACCCATTGAAAGTACCGCCCAGCGACACCGGGAACCAAACCTTGGCTAACGCCGCTGGAACAATGACCCTCGCCGAAACGACCGTTACATCTCCGCCGGGAGAAAAATTCAACAAGGCAGACAACTGTTGTCCCTGCCACTGGGTGTCCAGCTGAATACCCAATGAGAGCAGCAATAGCGACCGCCTCGACAATTGCCAACTCGTCTGACCCAATCGCCACTCGCCCCAAGGTGTAGTGACGCGCAGGTCTCTGGCTTGTCCGCGCCAGATTGAACCGCTGATCCCGGACATCTTAACGCTGTCACCGGCGAGCGAAGCCAGCACCCGTGCCGGTGCATTAACTATAAGAACACACAGTAACAGCGCTAGCACTGCAACAGCCATCCAGCTATTCCGCTTCACTTTATTTTCCTGCAAGTCGAATCGTGGCGGTAACCAGCCCGACGCCGCCGGTTTGGGTAATCGCCACTTCCTTTACAATGAGGCCGTCCGCAATTTCCAGCTGATACAACCAGGACAACAAATCGCCAAATACCGCCTCCTCGAAGCGCACCTGCATCTCCTGTTTGCTGTTTGGCTGCATGCGACTGATTTTAAGATTAAATCGCGCCGCGTGGGTATTGATTAAGCGTGCCAGGTTAGCACCGCCGCTGCCAGAGGCCTCGCTCGCCCCGGACCGCCTGAGTGCCTCAATCCGCGCCACCATCGACTCGACGCTTTCCAGAGCCTTTGCCGATGCGATATTTTGGCGCTGTAATGACTCGGTATTGCGAGACAAGGGAGCCAGAATTGCGGTATATAAAAACATGCCCAGCAGCGCCACGCACCCTGCAAATACAATAAGCTGTTCGCGGTGTCGAAGTTGTTGAAACCAGAGCAGCATACTATTTTTCCTTCACCAGTAATCGCGCCCGAACTTGGGTGCCCTTGGCGCTACTATTCTGTAACGTCGCATCCAGGCCAACCTCAACCAAGCCATTGCGGGCCGCATTCACAGCCTGATAGTCAGCCGCCATAAAGTTGAGACGCAGGTCTCCATTACGATCTGAAAAATTAATTGACTCGAACTCGACACCCGTTTGCGCGTCGAGAACACTACCCACCTGCTGCAACAAGGGTACGAATCCTGAGCCCTGTGGACCGCTCTGCATTGCGGCTAATTGTGAGGTTAATTTTCTCACTGGATCCTGGGCACTACCCGAAGGATTAACCCGGCGGTATTCACGCTCCATTGCCGTTCTCAGTTCGAGATTCTCCGCCCCCAGAGATCTCAGTTCGGCGTAAGAGCTACCGACCTGCACCAGCGTAGCGGTTAGCAATAAGGCAGCTACGAACCGCCATTGTCGCCACCACTCCAACCATGGCAGACTCGGCATGTACACTCCCTGCAACAAGTTGAGACGATGGCGCTCGCTCCGGTCGGATAGCGCCGCTGCATAGAAACCTCCCAGTTCCCACTGAACGAAGCCACGCAAAATCTCGGGTAGCAAAGCCATACAATTCTCCCGATCGACACCGTAAACGAGGACGGTCTCAGGGAGGATTTCAGACTCTTCGCAGTACAAACGAAGGAGCACCGGCAATAACGAAGATTCCGTACAGAAACCAGCATCAAGCCCCGTTCTGACTATGGCTCGCCCCCCCTCTATTACCAGCGTCAGACTGGCGGGTCGCCACGGCAGTACTAAATATTCGGGTAGGCAGCAATCGACCTCCAATCCCAGGTCGGCGCATTGTTGCAGCCAATCATCCATTGCCGCCCGCTCCACCACTGCAACCGAGATAGAGTCGCCGTCGCGCTCTCGATGCACAAAGTGCAAACTCTCGACATCGCCGGCCAGGCTATCCTCAAACAGAAACGGCAAGCTGTCCTTCAGATAACGCCGCTCGGCGGCAGCCACATTCTGCCGGCTGAGGACCACAGATTCGCCCGGAACTGCCAGGCATATGCCATCGGGGTTGCTGGCTGCCAATGCCCTGAGTGCGGCCCCGTCGAAGCTTCCATCCGCATTGGCCTGCAGCCACTGCTTGTCACTGCAAAACCAGTGCAGACCACCCGACTCAAAGCGGGTTATTAATTTGTCAGCCAATTGTCAAATCCACCATAACTAATCTACCAGGGCTGAATGTAGGAACGAGCAAGTGCTGTCACCTGCGAGTTGTCTCGATGCAGCACACTGTACAAGCGCACTCGCCTCTCGGCAACTTCCGCCTCCGCGGTAAATAAAAAATAATCCGTGGTCTCCACCAACGACGCCCATTGCTCGGTCATATCCCGATCCGCAAAGACCGGGAGTTCTTTAAAACTTTCGAGGTCCGCAAAGCCGCTATCCTCGCGGCTTGACAACAAAGATTCTAGATCAGGTTCGTTCAGCGGTGACAAATCCTCTTTAGCGCCCAGCGAACGGAGCACATTCTCGGAAGCGGTATGGATATTAAGTTTTAAGTCCGCACCACCCCAAACCATGACATGGGGTGCCAGCGCTTCGTAAATCAGTTGATCTACATTTGCCACGGCCCGCAATTCGCTGATGCTGCTGAATAGCCGATTACCGGCGCGATAGGAAGGCGCCGTATCAAAATAGTGATCATCCTCCGCACCAAAGTAATTGGCGTCCGTATCCGCGTCCAACCAGTCCATGACCGACTGAGTGATGGTCTTGGCCTGGTCCTGGCTGAGCTGTGGCTCTGTAAAAGTTTGCAGCAGCCGGATGAATTGTCTTTGCTCAGCTGTGTATACCAGTCCTTGTTGTTCCGTATTCGCTCGATTAGCCAGGGAGTTCAAGTTGAAGCGGCCCTGCAGGTCGCTGACTCTACCCAACAACCAGCCATCATCCAGCTCATAGGGTGGGAGCTCCTGTGCCCAAAACTCGCTCATATCATCGCGCTGCCCCTGATCGTCATCACTGCGCTGCTGGTCCTCAATCAGCGCCTTGACCGCGAGTATTTCGCCGCCACGAAGGTAGGCGTAGGATTGTTCGCCAAGCAGCGCATTGCCGCTGCGGCGCAGCGTCAACAGAAACTCGGACGCGAGAGATACCGCCATCACCGTAACCATCGCAACAATCAGCATCGCCACTACCAAGGCGGCACCGCGTTGCGCGCCGTAGCAACTAGTTGGCTTGTTTAGCATAGTGGTTTCAACTCTGCGGGACTTCATAGACGCGTCGCACAGAGCCATAGTTGGCAATTTCCAGCTCTACCTCCACAGCCAGCGGAATTTGTACAACTGCTACTCCAGCGATGGCATTCCAATTTTCTATCCAGCCCTGCTCCAGTAGCTGCTTTGCATTGAGTCCCGAAACGTTTGCCAGAAATTTCATGTGCAGACCATCCACATCATCGAGCAATTCGATACGCTGGGATATCGAGGTACTGGACCGATCCAACACCAGCCAGTTTTCTCGCCACAGTGATCCATCCTCCAAAAAATAGCGCACGCGCTGCAGCTGACTGCGCGCCATTCCGTTAGTGTTGGCCCACCCGCCTCGGGTAAGCGTGAGCGCAAATTCCGCGGCCTCGCCACCGAAAATAGATGGCTCCTCCACACCAAATTCATCGCGCACAGGACGATCGATAAATTGCCTCAAATCGCGGGAGATCATCTGTAGCGCTCTATCCATGTGATGGAGGCGTTCGGCCTCGTCACGCGTGCTCGCGACACCTTTGATAGCGGCGTCCAGACCGCCGTAGGCGATTACAGCCACGACCGTGGTTATCGCCATAGAGAGTAGGACTTCCACCAGCGTGAACCCGCTTTGACGCGGGTGCCTTGGTCTGGCCGACGAAAGAATCATTCGCCGGCCTGCGGACCAGCAGGGTTATCGCCCTCTAGACCTAAAACCGTCCCGGAAGGCGCCGCGACGAAGCCCACCAGACTTACCATAGGCTCCTTTTCATCTTGTTCCTGGGCGGCAACGGTGACGGTGACTTTGAACATATTTTCTACTGATGTCTTTTTGCGCTCGGTCCACCAGTACCAGTTACGGCTGGCCATTTCCTCCACGCCGCTATCTTTTCCCTCGCCAAATTCGGCGCTGCCTCGCAGCAGTAACCTGGCCTCGGTTAGTTGATTTGCCGCCACGTATCCCGCCAGAGATTTGTCGCGTAGGTAGCCAACGCCATCTACCTGGCGATAAACCGTCACCAATAGTGCAGGCAGCGCAAAAGAAACAATCACAAGAGCGACCATGACTTCAATCAAAGTAAATCCAGCTGGGCGTCTAACGCTCATCGACTGCCTCTAACTCGCCGCGTATCTCGAATTCCAATTGACCAAACAGGTCCCACTGGAATCGCCATAGGCTCTCCTCATTTTCTTTGTCAATCCATTCGACACTGGCCGGAGTGGCTTCGCCGCTGGCATAAAAGATAATCAAAGGGTCGACTTTCCGAACGTCTTCGCTAGGACGTCGCCGCCGAAAGTCTACCGGGACATCTGCCACCGAGGCAGTCAGTTCAATGCCGGGTGGTAACTGTCGGGACTTGTACAAAAGATCGTCAAGGGTTTCCCACTGTGCCTGTGGTACACGTCTGTCTGGGCCGCCCACACCGGAGGTAACATCATCGCCAGCAAAAAATGCATAGAGCGGTTCCTGGCTGCGCCGCCACCAACGATATTCATAGCGCTCTTGATTAAAGTCATCGCGGACCGGCTCTATGGTCAAGCCATGGTCGAGACCTGTCAATTCTGCCTCTTCAGCAGCCTGTTTAGCGATGGCTTTAAACAAGCGACTTGCCGATTCCATTTCGTAAGACTGAGAACCTGAATCGACGGACAAGGCAACCACCGAACCCACCAATGCGATGATCAGTAGCACAATCAAAACCTCAATCAGGGTGAAACCCCGAGAGCGATTACTGGTTCTGCGCGGGCAGCCAGTTACCAATATCTTCATTTTGTTCTTCGCCACCGGTGACGGCATCAGCACCCAGCGTATACAAGTCAAAGTCGGAATTCTCACCCGGAACCAAATAGAGATAAGGCTGACCCCAGGGGTCGATGGGAAGAGAATTCAAATAGCCCCCCTTGCGGAAATTACGCGGCTCCGGATCGATAGAGCTGCGACTCACCAGCGCCTGCAAACCTTGTTCCGTAGATGGGTAGTTAAAATTATCCAGCTTATAGATCTGCAGCGCGGTCTCGATCGATTTGAAATCTGCATAAGCCTTCTGAACCCGCGCCTCGTCGGCACGATTCAGTACATTCGGCGCCACAATGCTGATCAACAACCCCATTATAACCAGCACCACCATGATCTCGATCAGGCTGAATCCATCCGCTCTACCTGGTCGCCCTAACCTGCTTATATTATTCACATCTACCACCTGTGGTTACACATTAATTTGCAGTCGCCGCCAGGCTCACCGCACCATCGTATTCAGATCAAATATAGGCAGTAATATCGCCAATACAATCAGCAACACCATGCCCCCCATCATGACGACCATCAACGGTTCAAAAATCCCCGACAAAGTCCCCAATGACATTTCAAGCTCTCGCTCCTGGTTGGTAGCGGTCCGCGCCAGCATCGCTTCCAATTCGCCGCTGGCCTCGCCGCTGGCAACCATATGGACCATCATCGGTGGAAAGCGGCCGCTTTGCTGCATAGCTCTATGCAAACTGCTTCCCTCCTGTACGCGCTCCGCCAGTGCCATTCCCGACTCGCGTAAAACGAGGTTGGAAAGTACTGCGCTGGCAATACGTAAAGCTTCCAGCAAGGGCACGCCACTAGCCATGAGGATGCTGAGAGTAGTCGCGAATCTCGCCGTATCAACGGCGGTTACAAATCCAGATATTACCGGTATCCGCAACAGCACCCGATGCCAGCGCTTGCGTCGAACGGGGTCCTTCAGGGCCCGCTTCCAAGCAACCGCCAACGCCATCAAGACCACCAGGGTGACAACGCCGTACTCGCGTATATAGTCGCTGGAGGCAATAAGCGCGACTGTAAGCGGCGGTAGCTCGGTCTGCGTATGAGCAAAAACGTCGATAAGCTTTGGCACGACAAACGCCATCAAAGCTATCACCACACTCACCGCCACACCGACAAGAATGAACGGGTATATCATTGCCATCTGTAATTTCTGCCGCGTGTACTGGCGCTGTTCTGTGTAGTCGGCAAGCTGATCCAGCACCGTCCCCAGGAACCCGGCGTGCTCGCCTGCCTTCACCATCGCGCAAAACAGCTCATCAAATACCCCGGGGAACTCCCCCAGCGCGTAGGCGAGGGTATGGCCCTCTACCACTCTTGATCTCACCTGCAAAAGTAGAGACTTGATGCGCGGCTTGCGAGTCTGCTCGGCAGTTGCTCGCAGGCACTCATCCAGGGGTAAATTAGATTGCACCAGTGTCGCCATTTGACGGGTCACCAGGGCCAGCTCACCGGCTTTTATCGTTGGTTCGAACCAGCTTCGCCAACCGTTGCCAACCGTTTTTTCCTCGGACTTCTGCACGTTGACCGGCCGTAGTTTCCGGGTGCGCAGCTGACCTCTGACCTGGCGCTCGGAGTCGCCCTCGAGGACACCCTTGACCATTTTTCCCTGTTCATCCAGAGCGCGGTAACTGTAGGCTGTCATGCTCGCAATCCCCTATCCAGTGGAGGTAACTCGCAGCACTTCTTCCAGGCTGGTTTCCCCGGCCAATACCCGACGACGCCCATCCTCAATAATGCCCGGATACCTGAGTCTGGCCACTTTAACCATCTCTTGTTCGCTGGCGCCACTGTGGATCATTTCACGTAGACGCTCGTCGATCTGGATCAATTCATAAATTCCGGTCCGCCCGCGGTAACCGCTGTGGTTACATTGATGGCAGCCCTTGGCCCGAAAAATTTTCGGAGCTTCCGATCCCTCTTGTAATCCCAGCATCGGTAACTCGGTGGCGGTGGCCAAATCGCTTTCTTTGCACTCGACGCACAGCAACCGCACCAGTCGTTGGGCCATAACGGCAATAAGACTCGACGATAACAAAAATGGCTCGATTCCCATGTCCTGCAGCCGTGTCACTGCGCCGATGGCGGTATTGGTATGTAGGGTAGACAATACGAGGTGCCCGGTAAGACTAGCTTGTACCGCAATATCCGCCGTTTCCCGATCGCGAATTTCACCGACCATCACCACATCGGGATCCTGTCGTAAAATGGCGCGTAGGCCGCGGGCAAAAGTCATGTCGACCTTGGCGTTAACCTGAGTTTGTCCTACCCCGGGCAACATATACTCAATTGGATCCTCGATTGTGAGGATATTCCGACTTGCCTGATTTATGTGGGTCAGTCCGGCATATAAGGTCGTGGTCTTGCCCGATCCGGTTGGCCCGGTTACCAGAATAATCCCGTGTGGGCTGTGTAAATCGCTATCGTAGTTCTGGTGAACCTTTTCGTTCATCTGCAGCTGTTT
The DNA here is from genome assembly GCA_047618115.1 of Halieaceae bacterium. GTDB lineage: Bacteria > Pseudomonadota > Gammaproteobacteria > Pseudomonadales > Halieaceae > CALJGI01. Next base: position 33,506 of record JBLHKV010000004.1, read on the forward strand.
CAGCTCCAGTTGCCCGGCCTCCTTATCCAGCAGCCTGAGGACTACCCGTTCGCCGTGCACCGATGGGATCGTCGAGACCCTGATATCGACCGCATGTCCGGCCAATCTCACCGAAATCCGACCGTCTTGCGGCACTCGTTTTTCGGCAATATCGAGCTTTGCCATCACTTTTAGACGCGACACCAAAAGCGGGGCCAGCATGCGTTTGGGCGAAAGCACCTCGGTCAGAATTCCGTCGACCCGGTAGCGGACGGTCAAGCGATCCTCAAAGGTTTCGACATGAATGTCAGATGCCTTTTCGCGTACAGCCTGGGACAATATCGCGTTGATAAGTCGAATAACCGGAGCATCGTCCTCGGTATCCATGAGGTCGCCGGTGGCGGGGATTTCATCGGCCAGGCGGCTCAAATCTACATCGGAGCCAAGATCTTCTGCTACCTGAATGGCCTCGTTATTGTCGCGCTGGTAATTCCGGGTGAGTCGGCGTTGAAAGTCGACCTCGGTTATCTGCTGCAGCGACAGGGGTCCACCCAGATATCGTCTCAACTCCGTGACAACGGCGAGGCTGAGCCCCTCTCGGTGCACGATAGCAATTTGTTCTCCCGGGTCTGCACCCTCCTCGCGCGGCTCTGTGAGTACGCCAAAATGTTGGGCAAAAGTGAAGGGGATCGTCTTGGCAACCGGCGCGACACTTTCTACCGCCACGTCACTGGTATCGACTTCACTCATCGACCGTCTCGTTTGCGCGGGCCAGATTGGCGCGGGCCTTCTCTTCGCGCATGGCCTGCAACTTCTCCACCTGTGCAGCCCACTCGGGCAATAACGGCAACTGATGGTCCTCGAGGTAAGCTGAACCCTGAGCTCTTTTCAACATTTGCTGATCGCGTATGTACCGGTACTTTTCAGCCGTAGCGCCGGCGAGATCCTTCGACTCACGCATAATAGTAGGACGCAGGAATACCAGTAAATTACGCTTGGTTAGATTGACAGAGGTACTTCTGAACAGGCGCCCAAGAAACGGAATACTACCCAACAGCGGCACTCGTTGCTCGACTTCGCTGACATCGTCCTCGATGAGGCCTCCCAGCACGATAATTTCGCCATCTCCAGCCAATACCTTGGTTGAAATCTTGCGCTCATTGGTAATGATATCGGATGCCGCGGTACTTGGACTTACGCTCGAAATTTCCTGCTCGATATCGAGGACCACGGAGTCACCCTCGTTGATATGAGGGGTAACGTAGAGTGACACGCCGACATTTTCCCGCTCGATCGTTTGAAAGGGGTTAGAGGGCGAGCTGGAGTTATTGCCGGTACTCGAATATGAACCTGTTACAAAGGGCACGTTTTGCCCAACGGTGATGAAGGCCTCGTGGTTATCCATGGTCAACAAGCTGGGGGTCGATAGAATATTTGCTTCTGAATTTGCCTGCAGAGCATTTATCAAAACATTGAAGTTGACGTCCGTACCCAGTCGTCCAACGCCGAATGTAGTCCCGGGCACCACCCCCAGAGTCGACGCTAGAGCTGCAGTACCACTGATGGCTGTGTCGGTAGTGGTGGTGTCATCCTGGTCTAGTATCGCCCCGGCGATACTGCCCAGCACATTCGATGTTGGATCGACAGTACTACCGTAGACACCGTTGTCGGTCTGAAACATCCACTGGATGCCAAAGTCCTGGCCATCTTGCACGGTCAGTTCTACGATGATCGCCTCGACCAGGACCTGGGCTCGGCGGATATCCAATCTACCGATAACGTTTTCGATGGCGCGCATTTCCCCGGTGTCGGCTGTAATAATCAACGCGTTGGTGCCTTCATCCGCCTCGATGGTAGCCACCGCTGCTGCTCCCCGGGACTTATCGCGGTCGGCGTCCAACTTGTCCATGTTTTGCATAACCTTGGTCAACACGGCTGCCAGATCCACGGCATTGGCGTACTTTAAATAAGTTACTTTCACGTTGCCGCTTTGTTCCAACGGCGTATCGAGATACCGGATCATGTCCCGCATCCGCTGGCGCTCGAGTTCATCGCCATTTATCAACACGCTATTGGTGCGCGGGTCGGCGACCAGCAATACCTCGGATGTTGCTGCACCGCTCTTGGTGGCTTGGTCTTTGTTAAGTTTGTCCAGAATGCTGACCACGTCCTCGGCAATGGCGTATTCCAACGCCAGCACCTCGGTGGTCTGCACGGCGGACTTATCCATCTTGTCGATAATGCTGCGAATCCGGGTGATATTGGACTGGATATCGGAAATAATGATGGCGTTACTGGGAGCGTAAGCCGCCATGTGCGCTTGTTGAGGCACCAGAGGCCGCAGTACCGGGATCAATTTGGCGGCGGAAATATTCTCGAGTTGAATAACCTGCGTGGTGTATTCATCGCTCACGCTTGAGGAGTCATCGACCACCGGTACCGGCGCCGAGCGGGCGTCTTTGTTCGGTAGAATACGAATGATGTTACCGGTACGAATGGCGGTAAATCCGTGAACATCGAGAATGGAAAGAAATAGCTCGTACAACTCCTCGCTGTTCACCGGCTTGTTAGAAATGACCTTGACCTTGCCCTTCACTTTGGGGTCGACCACGATGGTTGTGTCAGTCGCCTCGGCGACAAATTTTATCAATTCCTGAATGTCGGTATCCTGCAGATTAACTGTCCAGTTCTGAGCCGCAAGGGGCAAACTAAAAACGGCAAGTAGCACTAGCAGGGCCGGGGCCAGGCGGGGTAGTTTTGTTGAGAATACAGTTATCACTGGGACGTCTTTATCCTGTTATCGGCACCGTTTCGGCGCTGGTTTATCACGGCGCAACATCGCCGAGGTTGACCACCAGGGTCTGTTCCTCTTCGCCGCGCTGCACAGTAAAGCTAGCTTCGCTGGCGCTGCGCATCAATCTGTACAACTCCATAGCTTTTGCGGGATCGTTAAGCTCAATCCCATTTACACTCGTTACCACATCGTTGGCTTGAAAGCCCAGGGCGGCAAATTGATCCTTGTCTCGTCCTGCGCTAACCCGATATCCTTGCATTTTACCGCCCTTTCGAACCGCCGATATTTTCACCACATCCGCAAGAGACTGAGGGTTGTCATATAGCCGCTGCCGGTAATTGTTGGCCATCTCGGCTACCTTGGGATCATTCTTTATCACCTTCTCAGCAACCGGCACCTGCAATGCACCCACACTAGAGCTTTTGTCCTCAAACAGGTGGAGAAGTTCATACTTTCCGGCGTTATCCAGAATCACTCGATCGGGTAAAATTCTCGCCACTATTACGCGGCCAGTAACAGGTAACTTATCATTCAGCGAATACAACTCCTGACGCCCTTCGGACTCAATCATGGCTCGACCAGCTTTACCCTCATCGGAAGCCACAACACCCCTGAGCAATAATTTCAGGCGTGTTTCCTTGGCGTTGCGTTCTATATCTGTTTGCTCATTACTAATGACCACCGGGGCCTGCAGGGCTTGCTCCAGAGCTCTGCCAAAAAGCTGCCAGGAGAGCATTTCCTGCAAATCGATAGGGGCTCTCTCCACGCCGCCAGCGGCGCCGCCAATGTCATTAATAGGCACAACTCCCGCATGGATCTCCGCGTCTGTCGCCGGATACAGGCGCCATATCAGCGTCGCCAAATTGGACACAAGCCACAGTGCCAACGCCGCGGCGAACGCAAGTTTCAACCACTGTAGATGACGTTGCTCAACAAGATGCAGAACAGGTAACAGACCTAGATTCCTCGAACTTAAGTTATTAGCCGGAAATTATAGGTTGCCCACTGCTAATAAGATACCGAAGAGCGGTTAAGAAGTGTAAAAACCTGGCGAGGGAATCACATGTAAATCAGCCACCTACCAGGCTGATCATCACACCGGCCGCTACTGCAGAACCAATAACCCCTGCGACATTTGGACCCATCGCGTGCATCAGCAGGAAGTTATGTGGATCGGCCTCAAGCCCGAGTTTGTTGGACACGCGAGCCGCCATTGGAACCGCGGAGACACCAGCGGAACCAATAAGGGGATTGACTGGGTTTTTACTGACCAAATTCATGGCCTTGGCCATAAGAACTCCCGCAGCTGTACCGATACCAAAAGCGATCACGCCGAGACCGAGAATTCCCAGAGTATCGAGGTCCAGAAAGTGTTCGGCGCTCAGTTTCGAGCCTACTGATAAGCCGAGGAAGATGGTGGTGATATTGATCAGCGAGTGCTGTGCTGTGTCGCTGAGCCTGTCGACTACACCACACTCGCGCATCAGATTGCCCAGGCAAAACATTCCCAGTAAAGGAGCCGCATCGGGGAGCACCAGTGCAACCATCATTAGCAATACAAGCGGAAACAGTACTTTCTCGACTTTGCTCACCGGGCGCAGCTGTTTCATCACGATACGGCGCTCTTCAAGGCTGGTTAATGCCCGAACTATAGGGGGTTGTATCAGCGGGACAAGCGCCATGTAAGAGTACGCGGCGACGGCAATCGCGCCGAGCAGGTCCGGGGCCAGAATACTCGATACGTAAATGGCGGTCGGCCCATCTGCACCGCCGATAATACCTATCGCAGCAGCGTCGGAAATACTGAAGTTCATGACGC
>JBLHKV010000005.1:0-34965 GCA_047618115.1 Halieaceae bacterium
TGACTGAGTTATACTCAGGGCGCCGGCTGCCCGGGTAACATTTCCTGACTTCACTATTTCGTCAAATACTCTGAGCTGTTTCAAGGTGATTTTCACGGCTTCAAACTCTCAATGTGGGGATTGCTATATCATTTATTATGATAACAAATATAAATAGTTTCAATTTTACTTATTTAAAGCGCCGGCGTAATCTTGATTTATCGAGCAAATAGAAGGAGTAGAGGCAATGAACTCAGTTATCGAAACAGACGCCTTAATTGTTGGGGCCGGCCCGGTCGGACTGTTCCAGGTTTTCGAACTGGGGTTACTGGATATCAAGGCTCATGTTATCGAAACACTGGAGAAACCCGGTGGGCAGTGCAGCGAGCTATATCCCGACAAGCCGATTTACGATATTCCCGCACTTCCGCGGGTTAGTGCTCAAGAACTGACAGATCGACTTCTGGAGCAAATAAAACCATTCGAGCCCCAATTCCACTTTGGCCATGAAGTTCAACTGGTGGAGCGAATCGATGAGGAATGGTTCCGTGTGGCCACCGATAGGGGTTTGGAATTCAAAACTCGCGCCATCATCATTGCGGCCGGAATGGGCAGTTTTCACCCGGTCAGGGTCAAAGTGGCCGGACTGGATTCACTGGAGGGCAAGTCAGTATTTTACCAGATCCGCGATCCTGAATTACATCGCGGTAAAGATGTGGTTGTACTTGGTGGTGGTGACTCGGCTCTGGATTGGACGTTAGCTCTACAGCCAATCGCAAATTCCGTAACCCTGATTCACCGATCAAGTCGGTTTCGTGCTGCTCCAGCTTCGGTAAAGAAACTACAGGGCCTTGCAGATCAACTTAAACTGCAATATACGATCGGCAGCGTCAGCGACTATGCTACTCACAGCGATGGATCTCTCGCGCAGATAAAGGTTACCGGTGGTGACGGTGTTACTCGAACCCACGATCTCGATCATCTGCTGGTCTTTTTTGGCCAATCTCCAAAGCTCGGTCCGATAGCGAACTGGGGGCTGGACTTGCACAAAAACCAAATCAAGGTGGACACTGAAAAATTCCAAAGTTCTCGTGACGGAATATACGCTGTTGGTGATATTAATTACTATCCTGGGAAGAAGAAGTTGATTCTTAGCGGGTTTCACGAAGCCGCTCTGGCCGCCTTTGCAATAAAAGCTCGTATACAGCCAGAGAAAAAGGTTTATTTGCAGTACACTACTACCAGTCCGGTCATGCATGAAAGACTTGGAGTGACAGATCCTTACGCCGACGATGAGGCTGCTTAACCGCTAGGGGATACGTTTTAGTCAGATTCGGTCGTGGAATTACTCTTAAATCTTGATTAAAGCCTGCCTACGCCAGTATAGTTCGGCTTTTCGAGTCTCACTATTACGTAGGGGTCAATGTGACAAAAACCGCTTATCTGAGTTGCTTGCTGTGTCTCACAGTCAGTGGATGCAGCTATATTCCATGGTTTGGTGGAGGCAATGACGCAAGCGATAAACACGTCGTGGGTGGGCCTCCTAAGGCCGATCGTAGCACCGACTACTGGTGTGAGGGAGCCGGGCAAGGCGGCTGGAACTGTGTTGAAGGGGATGCGACCTCGTACCCGCGGCGGGCTGTGCCGAGCACCGAACCTTTAATTGCCGCTGAGCCTGGGACGGCGTCTGCAGTACTTGTTCCAGAGGCTGATGTAGCAGCAGCCTACACTGAACAGCCACTTGTTATATCTGACCCACCCAAGGCGGCGTCAGACACCAGCGAACTGAAACTCTTTACGGATGTTCCAAACGACCACTATGCGATTCAACTTATGGCAGCTGAGTACCGTGGGCAGGCTGAGATATACATAGAGAATCGGGAATTAACCGATAGCGAAATTGTTCGAGTCAGGACAGCTTCGGGGGACTGGTATGTGGTGATCTTAGCTTATTTACCTGATCTCGCGTCGGCACAACTTCGTGCCGATGAGTATGCTGGAGCTCACCCCAGTGAAAAACCCTGGGTAAGAGGAACCGCTGAATTACGTGAAGCCTACAGACTGGCTCAGCCCGGTCCGGAAGCGCCGTAAGCGGGGATAATGTAGGTATTAGTTGTTGAGCGCCTCCGGGGAGGCGCTCAGAGGAATCACGCCGCTTTCGTACTCGTTGATAGCGAAGGTCTTTCATAGCCGTTGACAGCAATTTTTCTCGGTTTCATTGCCTCGGGAATTTCACGCTCCAGATCAATAAATAGCAATCCGTTTTCTAGTCTGGCGGCAACAACACTGACGTGTTCAGCGAGTTGGAATGTCCGCTCAAAGTTTCGCGCTGCAATTCCCTGATACAGAAATTGCTTGGATTCATCGGCATCTTGTTTACCGTTTACGGTGAGCGTGTTTTGCTCGCTCGTTATGTCGATTTCACTTTCACTGAAACCGGCTAGCGCCATGGTGATTCGGTATTGATTTTCCTCTACCAGCTCCACGTTGTAGGGCGGGTATCCTGGTTTGGCGTCGTTGTAGGCCGAGTCTAGTAAATGGGCCATACGGTCTATGCCGATAGCGGAACGATAAAGCGGTGTTAAATCAAGTTTTGTAGTACGCATTGGATATTCTCCTAAAGAAGCAATAACTGTGGATAACCCTTGTGGTTAGCCTCATAGGCGGACCTCATCGAGCATCCGCTGATACGTTATATGGGGGTTGGCTTTAGGAATTCAACTGCTGCTTTGTCGATGTGGGTGCAGAGACCCTTTACGAGCGGTGCTTGCCAGGACGTCGCTTGGGCTTCGTTGGATTGTGTGGTAAACCGGTATGCTGTGTCCGAAAGTTGCTGCCAGCGGTCCGCACACCTCGGGCTCGTTCGCCTTTTGGGATGAGGTGGTTGCGGCCATTGCCGATAAGATCGCGTCGACCAAGATCAAGTAATGCACGACGCAGTACCGGCCAATTTTCAGGATCGTGGTAGCGCAAAAATGCTTTGTGGAGTCTGCGCTGACGAAGGCCTTTCACCGGCTGTATTTTATTCTGATCACGCCGGATACGTTGTAGTGGATTTTGGCCGGTGTGATACATCGCGGTAGCCGTGGCCATTGGCGATGGGTAAAAGGTTTGCACCTGATCGGCGCGTAAACCATTACTCTTTAGCCATAAGGCGAGGTTCATCATGTCTTCGTCGGTCGTTCCAGGGTGGGCCGCAATGAAATAGGGGATTAGGTATTGTTTTTTCCCTGCCTCCGCTGAGTAACGCTCGAACATCGCCTTGAATTTGTCGTAGCTGCCAATCCCTGGTTTCATCATTCTGGACAGGGGGCCTGCCTCGGTATGCTCAGGTGCAATTTTCAGATAACCGCCAACGTGATGGGTAACGAGCTCCTTAACGTATTCCGGTGTTTCGACCGCGATGTCATAGCGCAGCCCAGATGCGATCAGCACCTTTTTAACGCCTTTGACCTCCCGGGCGCGTCTGTACAAATCGATTAAAGGCCGCTGATCGGTGATCAGGTTCTTGCAAATTCCAGGGTAAACACACGACAGTTTTCTACAGCTCGCCTCAATTTCGACGCTCTTGCAAGACAGTCGCCACATGTTAGCCGTCGGGCCACCAAGGTCAGAGATAACGCCGGTGAACCCCGGCGCCGTGTCGCGAATACTCTCCACTTCGCGAATGATTGAATCCTCGGATCTATTCTGGATTATGCGACCCTCATGCTCTGTAATCGAACAAAAGGTACAGCCACCGAAACAACCACGCATAATATTGACGGAGAAGCGAATCATGTCGTAAGCAGGGATTTTTTTATCGCCAAAATCAGGGTGTGGCAAACGGGTATAAGGCAGCTCGAAAACCGCATCCAACTCCTCGGTGCTAAGTGGCACAGGTGGAGGATTAAGCCAAACTTCGCGATCGCCGTGCGCCTGAATTAGAGGCCTCGCGTTATGCGGGTTCGTTTCTTTGTGGAGTATCCGTGAGGCGTGAGCGTAGAGTGCTGGGTCGCTCTTTACTTGTTCGTAGGAGGGGAGACGAATGACAGCATCGCCACCACGCTCGACCTTGGATTCAACCAAGCGCACCACGGCTGTGTCTTCAGCCTTCTCACTCGCTGTGCTACAGGTACTGGCACTCGTATCCTGATAGGGGCTGGGAATGGGATCCAGCGGTCCAATGATGTCTATAGAGCTTGAGTCTATAATACGAAACGCTTCCGGGGGTCGTTTACAGACAAATGCCGTGCCCCGTAAGTCGCGGATGCTATTGATCTTCTCGCCTTTCGAGAGCCGGTGAGCAACGTCTACGATGGCCCGCTCGGCATTACCAAACAGCAGGAGATCTGCGCGACTATCGAGAAGGATGGAACGGCGAACTTTATCGCTCCAGTAGTCGTAGTGGGCTATCCGGCGAAGGCTCGCCTCAATGCTCCCGACAATCAATGGCGTATTGCGATAAGCCTCGCGGCAGCGCTGAGAGTACACAATGACCGCTCGGTCGGGCCGTTTATCACCGATATTTCCCGGCGTGTAAGCATCGTCGTTGCGGCGCTTTTTGTCGGCGGTGTAGCGGTTGATCATAGAGTCCATATTGCCGGCGGCTACGCCAAAAAACAGATTTGGCTCACCGAGAATAGTAAAGGGTTCGGCGGAATCCCAGGCCGGTTGATCTATAATTCCCACCCTGAAGCCCTGGGCTTCCAGAACCCGGCCTATTACAGCCATCCCAAAGCTGGGGTGATCCACATAAGCGTCGCCAGTCACGATAATAATATCGCAGCTATCCCACCCGAGGGCATCCATTTCAGCTCTGGAACGGGGCAAAACCGGGGCCACGCCGAAACATTCGGCCCAGTACTTGCGGTGTGAAAATAGGTTTTGCGACTGCACGGTGAAGCTCGACTAAAATAAGAGACGCGGCATTATACGCAAAGCACGTAAATATTGCGCGCAATAGAATTGAGACAAAATTTACATCGGCGACCCACAATGCTTGCAATAGACGGCATTAGCATCGTGACCGGTCCGCTCACAGTTCTTGCAGTTGCGAGAGCTACGCTCCCGATTCAACTCATTGGCCAGCTCGGCGGTGACTATGCCAGTTGGTACTGCGATGATCGCATAACCGGTAATCATGACCAGTGAAGCGAGGGCTTTACCGATAACGGTATGGGGTACGATGTCGCCGTAACCCACCGTGGTGATAGTTACGATCGCCCAATAGATGCTGCGGGGAATACTACTAAATCCGTTTTCTGGCCCCTCAATTAAATACATCAGGCAACCAAATACCGTTGACAGGATCAACATCATAAATAGGAAGATGAATATTTTTCTTCGGGACTGCAGCAGCGACCGGGTCAGAACATTGGCCTCACTGAGGTAGCGGAACAGGCGTAGCACACGAAAAATACGCAAAATTCGGATCAGGCGAATAACCAGTAATGAGCTCGCGCCTGGGAAAATGAACGCCACAAAGGTGGGTAGAATGGACAGTATATCGACTACACCAAAAAAACTCGTGGCATAACCTTTTACATTCGGAGAGCAGTACAAACGCAGTAAATACTCAATGGTGAACACAGCGGTAAAACAAAGTTCTAACTGAAAAAACAGATCACCGTAACGAGCGTTATACCGCGGGACCGAGTCGAGTAGGATAATCCCGACACTGACTAGAATGGCGACAATCAGCGCAATATCGAAACTTCGACCGGCAGGGGTTTCCGTACCAAATATAGTCTCGTAGAGTTTGGTTTTTATGCCACCGTGATCAATCACTCCGTGTTTTCCTCTAGATATGTACCGATCGTTGCAACCATCGTGGTGGCAATCGCTTTGATTGTGTCGTCGTCGCTGATAAAGGGCGGCATTGTGTAGACTAGCTTCCCAAAAGGCCTGATCCAAACGCCTGCTTTCACGAACATCGGTTGCAGCACGTCCATTTTGCATGGCTCGTCTAACTCTATGACCCCGATGGCACCGAGAACACGTACATCTGCTACGCCGACCATTTCAGCTGCTGGAGCCAAGTAATCCTTCAGTTGCGCTTCAATTCTATGGACATTTTCCTGCCAGGGTCCCGACAACAGTAATTCGATACTGGCGCAGGCGACAGCGCAGGCCAGCGGGTTACCCATGAATGTGGGACCGTGCATGAATACGCCAGCGTCGCCATTGCTGATACCCTGCGCGACCCGGTCGGAACAAAGCGTGGCGGCGAGGGTCATGTAGCCACCGGTAAGCGCTTTGCCCAGGCAGAGAATGTCTGGACAGACGCCGGCGTGCTCTAAAGCAAAAAGCTTGCCGGTCCTGCCAAACCCGGTTGCAATCTCATCGAATATCAAAAGTGTATCGAAATCGTCGCACAAGACACGGAGTTGCCGCAGATAATCTGGGGAGTAAAAACGCATTCCCCCGGCTCCCTGAACTATTGGCTCCAATATAACAGCCGCTATCTGTTCGCCGTGACGCTCCAGCATATTTCGCACCGGCGCTATATCCTTCTCCTCGCATTTATCGCGAAAGCCGCAATTGGGGCTGTCGGCGAAGAAGTGCTTGGCAAGGGTGTCCGTGAACAAATGGTGCATGCCGGTGTCTGGATCGCAGACAGCCATGGCCCCAAAAGTATCGCCGTGATAACCCGAACGGATGGTCAGTAATTTTTGCCGCGGTTGCTCGCCGCGCGAGTAGCCATACTGCAAGGCCATTTTAATAGCGACCTCCACCGCAACCGAACCTGAATCGCTGAGGAATACCCTGTCCAGCCCCTCGGGCGTGATATCGACCAGCATTTTGCACAGTTTGACTGCTGTCGGATGAGTAATGCCACCGAACATAACGTGCGCCATGTCGTGTAATTGCCGTGTGATTGCCTCATTGAGAACCGGATGATTATAACCGTGAACGGTGCACCACCAGCTCGACATTCCGTCTATGATCTGCTCGCCATTGGCCAGCTTCAGGTGGACGCCGCTGGCCGAGACGACCGGCATTGGATCGGTAAAGTCGTTCGCAGATGAATAGGGGTGCCAGACGTGATCGCGGTCGTATTGGAGCAATTCAGCCTCGGTCCATTCCATCTAGGGTGTCTCCACTTGTACAGTTGACGATCCGATGAGCATGTCAAACAAGCGGGGCTTGATATTCTCGACAAGCATCGCCTGAGCTCCCACCGTTGGATGAATTCCATCTGCCTGCATCAATTCATCATTTCCAGCGATACCTTCCAGGAAAAAGGGGAGAAGACTCAGATTAAATTCTGCCGCCAGATCGCGGTATAATGCGCTGAAGGCTTCGGTATACTTGCTACCGTAATTAGGCGGAATTTTCATTCCCAGCAACAGGACTTCTGTGTCGCCATGAATGGTATGTTCGATGATCTCTTTGATATTGGCGCGAAGGCGCGGTATTGGGAACCCCCTGAGACCATCATTTCCCCCGATTTCCACGACCACCCAACGAGGCTTATGAGCATCCAGCAGCTGGGGCAAGCGGCGTCGCACGCCGTCGCTGGTTTCTCCGCTAATACTGGCGTTGATCACGGTGATTGTAGGGAACTTGTCGGCGAGTTCAAGCTCCAACAAGCTTACCCAGCCCTGCTCGAGCTGCATCCCATATGCAGCACTGATACTATCGCCGAGAATGAGAAGATTCCTGTCCTGGCTAGCGGCGAGGCATGCTGTATTGGCACCAGCCAACAAGCCCATAACTATCAAACTAAATTTCAGAGAACGTAAAGTGACCATAATGATCAAAACTGTGAACCTCGCTAAAAAAATTACCATGCCCGGTACTGAACTAGAGATACTGAAAGGGATTGATCTCGAAATCAAGGCGGGAGAGGCAGTGGCAGTCGTGGGTGCTTCCGGTTCGGGTAAATCTACCTTGCTCGGCCTGCTAGCCGGTCTGGACGAAGCAAGTAGTGGCGAGGTCTGGGTGGATGGAGTTGAGTTAGGCTCGCTATCGGAGGACGAGCGCGCAAAATTGCGAGGTGAGCGCGTTGGTTTTGTATTTCAATCTTTCCAGCTGCTCCCCAGCCTTACGGCGTTGGAGAACGTGATGTTACCCGCGGAGTTGGCGGGAGCAAAAGACGCAGCTGCGCAGGCAGAACGCTATTTGCAGCGGGTTGGGCTGGACGAGCGAATGGACCACTATCCCCGTCAATTATCTGGCGGCGAACAGCAGAGAGTCGCTATCGCCCGGGCGTTTGCTTCGGCGCCGGATATTCTCTTCGCAGACGAACCTACCGGAAATCTCGACACAACAACCGGTGCGCACATCATCGATCTCCTGTTTGAGCTGAACCGGGAGGAGGGAACCACGCTCATTCTTGTCACCCACGAGCAGCGTCTGGCAGACCGCTGCTCCCGTGTGCTGAAGCTGGATTCTGGGGAATTAGTGGTATGAATGCATACCGGATTGCATTGCGGATGCTCTGGCGTGACTGGCGTGGCGGTGAACTGGGCGTTTTGCTGGCAGCATTGATTGTCGCCGTGGCCATGGTTTCCGGTATCAGCGCATTTACCAGCAGACTTCAAGCCAGTCTCGAGCAGGAAAGCCATCGCTTTCTGGCCGCCGACCTGGTGCTGCGCAGTCCCCGAGAGGTGCCTGCAGAGTGGCTACAAAAGGCTAATCAGCTGGGGTTGCGCTCGGCAGAAATACTCAGCTTTCCATCGATGCTGTCCCTGGGTGACGACATGCAACTGGCATCCGTCAAGGCAGTTAGCAGCGCTTACCCTCTGCGGGGCGAATTGATGATGAGTCGTCAGCCCTTTGGTACCCCGGAAGCCGTTAGTAAGGGGCCACCATTGGGTGAGGTCTGGCTGGACTCCAGACTGTTCCCACTTCTTAACGTAGAAGTCGGTGATAGCATCGTCATTGGTGACCTATCACTGAAGGTTTCCGCTGCGATCAGATCGGAACCAGATAGGGCAAGTGGCCTCATCGGCTTTGGGCCCCGTGCCCTCTTACATTTAGACGACATTCCGGCGACGGGGGTCGTTCAGCTCGGGAGTCGAGTCTCATATCGATATTTGTTTGCGGGTACGCCGGCGTTGATAGCAGAGTATTCCCATTGGTTGGAACCGCAACTCAGCCCCAGCCATAACCTGGTGGATGTCGCCGGCGGCCAGCCGCGTATCGCCCAATCTTTGGAACGTTCAGAGGGCTTTTTACTGCTGGCGGGCAGTCTCGGTGTGGTCCTAGCCGGCGTCGCAATCGCACTGGCGGCGCGTCGATTCAGCGAGCGCCACTACAATCATGTCGCTATCTTGAAAAGTCTGGGGGCGACTGAGTCACAGATCAATAGTCTGTACTTTTTTAGCCTGCTGGTTCTCGGCATAGTGGCAACCGTCCTCGGGTGGTTGCTCGGCTGGGGCTTACAGCAAGGGTTTATGCGTATTTTTGAAGCCTATTTACCGGATATAGAAACCGGCCCAGGACTTCGGCCCTTTGTTATTGGTGGTGTTACAGGACTGGTTTGTCTTTTTGTCTATGCCTGGCCCCCATTGAAAAGACTGGGAAGCGCTTCTCCCTTGCGAGTGTTGCGCCGCGACCTGCCCGGCGAGGACATGCGTGGTATCGGCGATTACCTGATAGGTCTGCTTGCCATAGTGCTGCTCATGCGTTGGTATTCGGGGAGCACAGAGCTCACCCTGGGTGTGCTGGCCGGCATTAGTTTAGCTGTGTCAGTGGTCGGTGGAGTAGCTACGCTCCTGCTTCGTGGCAGCCGCGAGGTTGGCATGAAAGCCGGCAGTATTTGGCGTCTGGCTCTGTCCGGCCTGCAGCGCCGGGGCAGGGATAATGCTATTCAGGTTGTCATTTTTTCTCTGGCGATCATGCTGTTATTAATTCTGGTATTGGTTCGTACTTCAATCATCGAGGAGTGGCAGCTTCAATTACCACAGGGCACGCCCAATCACTTTATGTTAAATATCGCGCCTGGCGAAGACGTAGCGGTGGGCCGCCTACTCGATACAGCCCAGATCGATCGTCAACCCCTGTACCCCATGGTACGCGGCAGAGTAACGCACGTGGCAGATCAAACCCTGGCAGAACGCCAACCGGACGACGACGAGGTGCTCGATTGGGAATTGAACATGACTTGGTCGGAAGATCTACCTCCAGGCAACGAGATAGTAGCGGGGCAGTGGTGGCAAGAAAGTGCTGAGCTACCGCAGGTGTCTATCGAACGCGAAGCGGCGGCCAGGCTCAATATTGGCGTCGGAGAACAGATACGGTTTCTTATCGGTTCGCGTGAGATCATCGCCGAGGTTAGCAGCTTACGCAGTCTGGATTGGCGGAGTTTACAGCCCAATTTTTACATAGTGTTTGAGCCCGGTGCTCTCGACACATTCCCGGCGACTTACATGACAAGTTTTTACCTCGACCCTGAAAACAAGCTGCTACTGAACGATTTGATCCGCGCGCATCCCACTATCACGGTGCTGGAGATGGATCTAGTGATTTCCCAAATCAAGAGCATAATCGACCAGGTAACCAGAGCCATTGAACTTGTTCTCTCGGTCATACTCGTTGCCGGAGCGCTGGTGTTGGTAGCGGGAGTTCAGTCCAGCCTCGATACCCGGCTCGAAGAAAGTGCGATCATACGCACCCTTGGGGGCAGCAGTAAATTGATTCTGGGGAGTCTGGTGATCGAATTTGGCGTGCTCGGACTCATCGCAGGTGCCCTGGCAAGTGTCGGCGCGGAAGCGGCCGTTTATGTCATACAACGCGAAGTGTTCGAGATGCCCTATGTCAGCCACCCATGGTTGGCGCTGTTGGGGCCGCTATGCGGTGTGGTGATTATTGGCTTAGTAGGCGTGTTCAGCTGCCGAAAAGTTGTGAATACGCCCCCTATATATGTTCTCAGGGGGCTTTAACTAAAGACTGTAATAGACTGTTTTATATTGATTAAATTTTTATACCAGCGATAAAAATACCAAGGCTGGTATCGATTTGACGATCCAGATCAATGATGTGTCGATCAAATAGCTCCGAACGATCCAGTTTTAGTGTGACTATGCCGTGTACACCAGCCCAGGCGGTATTGGTGAGGTACTCGACATCATCCTGGCGAAAAACGCCGTCTTCCACGCCCTTTTTGACGATAGCATGGACAAGAATGAAAGTTTGGCGACTTGCTTCGAACAGCTCTGGATATTTCTCGTGTGGGTCAAGGGCGGGTCCAAACATCAATTTGAACAGTGCCTTGTGCGCCAACGCAAACTCTACGTAGGCATGACTGGTCGCCCGCAATTTATCTGCGGGAGACTCAGGCGCCGCTTTCTCTGCGCGGATCATCGAAGTGGTGAGGTTAATGTAACCCCTGGTTGCCAGGGCGGCCAGGAGCGCATTCTTATCCACAAAATGTCGATACGGCGCCGTTTGACTCACTCCTATCTGTCTGGCGAGTGCTCTTAAACTAAGCTTATCGCTTCCTTGTAGCGCCAACTCCTGTTCCGCGGCGCGAAGTAGCACCTGACGCAAATTACCGTGGTGGTAGTTTCGTTCATTTGTCTCGGGTACACCTGTACTCATGGTAGTAGGTGGCTAACCGCATCGCGCTCTTCGCACAATTCCTGTTCAGATGTGCTCATTTTTTCGCGGCTGAAAGCATTCACCTCTAGCCCCTGCACTATCTGCCAATCTCCGCCATTACAGGTAACCGGGAAAGAATAGATAAGACCCTCAGTAATCCCGTAACTACCATCGCTGTAGACTCCCATGCTCACCCAATCTCCAGCCTCGGTTCCCATGGCCCAGGTGCGCATATGATCAATTGCAGCGTTAGCAGCAGAGGCAGCGCTGGACGCACCTCTAGCAGTGATAATAGCAGCACCACGTTGCTGAACTTCGGGAATAAAGGTGTCCTGATACCAGTCCTGATCTACTAGTTCAGTCGCTGGTTGACCGCTTACCTGCGCGTGATAAAGATCCGGGAACTGCGTGGCAGAGTGATTCCCCCATATCGTCATGTGCTGTATGTCGGTGACTCTCTTTCCGGTTTTGGTTGCGAGTTGGGTAAGTGAGCGATTGTGGTCCAACCGGGTCATGGCGGTGAACTGCCGGGGGTTGATATCCGGTGCATTCCGTTGCGCTATCAGCGAGTTCGTGTTGGCTGGATTACCCACCACCAAAACTTTGATGTCGCGACTGGCGACTTTGTTTATAGCTTTGCCCTGGGCAGAAAATATAGCGGCATTGGCTTCGAGAAGATCCTTGCGCTCCATCCCCGGGCCGCGCGGACGCGCACCGACAAGTAGTGCATACTGGCTGTCTTTAAAGGCAAGCTCTGCATCATCTGTACAAATAATCTCATCCAACAGTGGAAAAGCGCAGTCATCTAACTCCATGGCCACGCCCTGCAAAGCCCCCAATGCCGGGGTGATTTCCAGCAACTGTAGTATAATTGGCTGATCATCGCCGAGCATGGCACCGGAGGCGATACGAAACAGAAGACCATAGCTGATCTGGCCGGCGGCGCCGGTAACCGTGACACGTATAGGGGTTTTCATAAGGTGGAGCCTCGCAGGTGGGTAGCGTTGTCTGAATGATTGAAGTTATACAGTCATAGGAGACGACATGTTAGAGAGTTCCCCAATGAATTTCCAATAGCTTCCTTATATTTCATCATCTGAGGGCTTAGAATAGCCCACCGGCAATAAAGAGACAGTAATGTGGAACTGAGTGGTAAAGAGAAAACGGAATTCAACAAGCTCCATAAGCGACTTAGACGCAATGTCGGTAAGGCCATTGCAGACTATGCCATGATCGAGTCCGGCGATCGCATCATGGTCTGCCTCTCCGGTGGCAAAGACTCCTACACGATGCTCGATATCCTGCGAAACCTACAACACTCGGCTCCGGTGGAGTTTGAACTAATCGCTGTCAATATGGATCAAAAGCAACCCGGGTTTCCCGAGCACGTTCTTCCCGAGTACCTCGAACAACTGGACATGCCGTATTACATAGTTGAGAAGGACACGTACAAGATCGTCAAAGAAAAAATACCAGAAGGTAAGACTACCTGCGGCCTTTGCTCGAGACTTCGGCGGGGCACCTTATACGGGTTCGCCGAGGAGATTGGCGCCAATAAGATAGCTCTGGGACACCACAGGGAGGATATAGTGGAAACCTTGTTCCTCAATATGTTCTATGGGGGCAGAATGGCCGCTATGCCACCAAAGCTCCTTGCGGACAACAAGCGGAATATCGTGATCCGACCAATGGCCTATTGTCGGGAGCAAGACATAGCCCGTTTCGCCACGGCTCGTGAATATCCTATTATTCCCTGTAACTTGTGTGGGTCACAGAAAAACCTGCAGCGACAGACGATCAAAGAAATGCTGGCCAAGTGGGAGAAAGAGCACCCCGGCAGAGTAGCTTCCATTTTTGGAGCCCTGCAAAATATAGCACCCTCACAACTCGCCGACACCGAGCTGTTCCCCTTTACTGAGCTAACCCTGGATAGGAGCGAAGTAGTAAATTCAGGGATGAGCCCGACCTACGATAGTTTACTTCAGGTAGTGAATTTGTAGCCGCGATCGGCGATCATGTTCACAGAATCTGTAACTCAAAAGGGCATATAGCCATGGCAATTGAAATGATGTACTGGCACTGGATCGTTGTCGGTATCGGATTGATGCTGATAGAAATTATCCTGCCCAGTTTCACCATGCTTTGGTTTGGAGCGGGAGCAATCACGGTGGGCTTGCTGCTAGCTGTATTTCCGGAGCTTTCGTTGACCACGCAAGTCGTGCTGTGGACTGCACTGTCAGTACTGTATACCACTTTGTGGTTTAAGTTTGTCAAGCCGATGTCTATAGACCGCACCAAGGCAGGATTATCGCGAGAGTCCATCATCGGAGAAACAGGGCAGGTCATGGTGGTACCAAATACTGAGCGGCGCGGTTTATTGCGCTTTCCCGCACCGATTCTGGGGTCTGACGAATGGCAGTTCATTTGTGAGGAAGCCCTGGTCATCGGCGATCGGGTAGTGGTGGTGGATTTATCTGGAAATAGTTTAATTGTGTCAAAAACCTAGTTTGTAGAAATCACGAGGAATTTAATTATGGAAGCTTCGCTTATTCTTGCTCTGGCGGTATTCGGCCTGGCGATGATCACCTTACTCAAGGGAATTCGTCTCGTTCCCCAGGGGGACAAGTGGGTGGTGCAGCGACTCGGGAAGTACCACTCAACTTTGCTGCCGGGCTTAAATATCATTATTCCCTATATGGATGCCGTAGCCTATCGAGTAACAACCAAGGACATCGTTCTGGAAATCCCCTCTCAGGAAGTGATCACGCGAGACAACGCCGTTATCATTGCCAATGCGGTGGCCTATATCAATATTATTTCACCAGAAAAAGCTGTTTATGGCATAGAAGATTACAACCTTGCGATTCAAACCCTGGTGCAGACAACGCTTCGTTCACTGGTGGGTGAAATGGATCTGGACGACGCCTTGTCCTCCAGGGAAATGATAAAAACCAAGTTGAAAAGCGCCATATCTGACGATATCGCGGACTGGGGTATCACACTGAAAACAGTTGAAATCCAGGATATTAATCCCTCGACGACGATGCAGCAGGCCATGGAAGAACAAGCAGCTGCCGAGCGTGCTCGCCGGGCTACCGTGACACGGGCAGGGGGTCAGAAAGAGGCGCAAATTCTCGAGGCCGAGGGCCGTTTGGAGGCATCGAGGCGCGATGCCGAAGCCCAGGTTATTCTGGCTGAGGCTAGCCAGACCGCGATTAACAAGGTTACCTCCGCTATTGGCGAAAACGATACTGCTGTGGTTTACCTTCTCGGTGAGAAATATGTAGGCGCCCTTGAGGCGCTCGCCACCTCGGAAAACGGTAAAACCATCGTCATGCCAGCCGATATCCCCCTCGCTATCCGTGGACTGCTGGGCAAGGCTTGATGGGTCGGCCTCCCCCTTCGCGATCACCTTGGCTTGAAACACTCAATCTAGATGTGATCCGCGGTGGTAGGACGCTCATATCACAGTTGAATATTCGCCTCGAAGCGGGCCAGGTAACGCACCTGGCTGGCGTTAATGGTTGCGGAAAAACAAGTCTTCTCAGGGTGCTATGTGGGCTCAGCCCCTACGGATATACCGGAAAGCTGAACTACCTTGGCGAAGATATCGAGAG
Organism: Halieaceae bacterium; assembly: GCA_047618115.1. Taxonomy (GTDB): domain Bacteria; phylum Pseudomonadota; class Gammaproteobacteria; order Pseudomonadales; family Halieaceae; genus CALJGI01. The sequence continues at coordinate 15,126 of JBLHKV010000005.1, forward strand.
CCAGCGCTCAGAGTTTAATCGGGAACTGCTCTATATAGGTCACGGAGCGGGGATAAAGGGGTCGTTAACTCCGGTGGAAAATTTGGAGTGGCAGAAACATTTGAGCGGTCGAGAGCTCCCGGTCCCCATCGAGCAAGCACTGACAAAAATCGGACTGCAGGCACACTTCAATACGCCCTGTCGCAATCTGTCGGCGGGGCAGCAGAGACGCGTTGCGCTGAGCCGCATTTTCCTCTCGACCGCGGGCATCTGGATTCTCGACGAGCCCTTTACCGCGCTCGACACCGAGGGTGTTGAACTGCTCACACAGCAGTTGATTGCCCATGTGAAGGACGGCGGCACCGTTATTCTTACCAGTCATCAAGATCTCACCATGGACTACCCAGTCAGACGCTGGGATTTGAACAGCGGGTCCGCATGAACCAAAAGCCCACTAACAGCTATTTTTCAGCTTTGCTGCGACGCGATATTCTGGTAGTGCTACGCAAGGTTTCGGAAGTTGCTAATCCCTTGTTTTTTTTCATGATGGTGGTGGCCATGTTCCCGTTGGGAATGGGCCCTGATCCGGATAGATTGGCCAGCTTTGCTCCGGGCGTGATTTGGATTGTCGCGCTGCTTTCGACATTGTTGGCAGCCGATAGCTTATTTCGCAGCGACTACGAAGATGGCTGTCTCGAGCAACTCGTGCTCAGCCCGCAGCCACTGTTTATAGCTGTCCTCACGCGACTGCTCGCCCACTGGCTGCTAACAGGCGTACCCCTAACGTTATTAGCACCAGTACTGGCGTTAATGTTACAGCTGCCTGCGCCAGCGTTTCCAGCGTTGATAGCAAGCCTGCTGATTGGCAGCGCAGTGCTGACCCTGCTAGCGGGTATTGGCGCGGCACTGACAGTGTCCTTATCTGGTGGGGGTGTACTGATCTCTTTATTGATTTTACCTTTGTATGTTCCTGTGCTGATTTTTGGTAGTGGTGCGGTCCAGGCGGCAGCCAACGGCAGCGCCTATGATATGCACCTTGTTATTCTTGCAGCTTCTCTTTGCTTGAGTGTAGCTTTAGCCCCGCTGGCGATAGCCGCGGGACTAAGGATAAGTCTCGATAATTGAGTAGATTCAATTGTCTGAGATCATGACTTTGCATAATAAAGCGCTGTATACTGTCGGGCATATTGATCCTGCTAAGTAATGTCATTATAACGGTTCCTCATGTGGTCTTTCTTTCATAAACTCGGCTCGCCGCGCTGGTTCTATCAGATCTCTGGTCTTTTTTTACCCTGGCTGACGTTGCTCTCAGTACTGCTATTGCTGGTCGGAATAGTTTGGGGTCTCGCCTACGCTCCCGAAGATTTTCGGCAGGGTAACAGTTATCGCATTATGTTCATTCACGTGCCTGCCGCCATGGTTTCACTCGTGGGCTATTATGTGATGGCGTTGGCCGGTGCCGTCAGCCTGATTTGGCGTATGAAAATGGCCGACGTGGTTATGAAAAGTTGTGCTCCCATCGGTGCACTGATGACATTTCTGGCGCTCGTATCCGGTGCAATCTGGGGCAAGCCGACCTGGGGAACCTGGTGGGTCTGGGACGCCAGGGTTACCTCTATGCTGATCCTGTTATTTTTGTACATAGGTGTAATGGCTCTTTATCAAGCCTATGACAATAAAGTGGCCGCTGGACGGGCGTGCGCAGTCTTGAGTTTGGTGGGCATGGTCAATATTCCAATTATCTATAAGAGCGTCGATTGGTGGTACAGCTTGCACCAGCCCGCCAGTATCAAGTTGACAGAGGCATCCACCATTGACAGCTCCATGTTGCAGCCACTGATATTTACGGCGGCGGGATTTTACTGCTTCTACGCTACCAGCCTTATATTGTATATTCGCGCCGAATTGCTCGATCGTGAAAGATCAACGCGTTGGGTGGCTGCTATCGCTAATCCAGTGGACTGAGACAGATCTATGTATTTCGAAACATTCTGTGATTTCCTCCTAATGGATGGCCACGGGTTTTATGTCTGGACAACCTACAGCATTGCCGCCGTGGTGCTTATGGTGCTCGTTTACAGTCCCGTCATCAGAAAACGCAGCATACTAAAGCAAGTGGCCTTGCAGCAGCGGGCCAGCCTATCTGCAGAGACAAGTCAATAATGCCCATGCACCCACAGCGTAAGCAGCGTCTTTTTGTCGTCATTTTCATTGTAGCGTTCACTAGCTGTGCCATCGCATTAATGGCTTACGCTCTGCGCGGAAACATTAATTTATTCTACCCTCCGGAGGCTATCGCCGCCGGAAAAGCGCCTGTTGGTAAATCAATTCGCGCCGGTGGCATGGTCGTTGTTGGCAGCGTTATGCGCGAGGGCGATGGGCTCGATGTCCGCTTCCAGGTCACCGACTATAAGGCGGTGGTCGACGTAGTTTACAGGGGTATATTGCCCGACTTGTTTGGCGAGGGAGAGGGCGTAGTGGCAGCCGGCAAACTTGATGAAGAGGGCGTGCTGCGAGCGACAGAGGTGCTGGCAAAACACGATGAAAATTACATGCCACCCGAGGTGGCCGACATGTTGGAGAAATCTGCTATGGAAGCAGCGGCGACAGCACAGGAATCGGGACTATGATCCCGGAGCTCGGATACTTCTCGCTGGTATTGGCCCTGTGCACGGCCACAGCCCTCTGTGTACTTCCTCTATTGGGCGCCTACTGGCGACAGGCGACTCTGATGGGGCTTGGCGCACCACTGTCGATCGGGCTCCTGGCGCTCACCAGTATTAGCTTTGCCTGCCTGGCCCACGCGTTTCTGAATGATGATTTCTCTGTTGTCATCGTGGCAACTAATTCAAACAGCTTGCTGCCCGACGGATTCAAATTTGCAGCAATATGGGGTGGACACGAGGGTTCGTTGGTTCTGTGGATTTTGATGTTGGCCGGTTGGACCGCCGCTGTGGCAATGTTCAGCAGTGAACTTCCCCTGGTAATGCAAGCTCGGGTGCTGGCTGTACTCGGGGGTCTTAGCGTCGGCTTTTTACTATTCTCCATATTTACCTCTAACCCTTTTGCCCGGTACCTACCGGTATCGCCATTGGAGGGGCAGGATTTGAACCCGCTCCTGCAGGACTTTGGTCTTATCATCCACCCACCGATGCTCTACCTTGGCTATGTCGGGTTTTCAGTTGCGTTTGCATTTGCATTGGCCGCGCTTATGGGCGGTCGGCTGGACGCGACCTGGGCCAGATGGTCGCGCCCCTGGACTAACCTCGCCTGGGCATTTTTGACGACCGGGATAATGCTGGGTAGCTGGTGGGCATACTACGAACTGGGTTGGGGCGGTTGGTGGTTTTGGGACCCAGTGGAAAACGCGTCTTTTATGCCCTGGCTGGCTGGCACAGCGTTGATCCACTCACTGGCCGTGACAGAGAAGCGAGGTGTATTCAAAAGTTGGACGGTACTACTGGCGATTTTTGCTTTTTCGCTGAGTTTACTGGGGACCTTTCTGGTCCGTTCCGGGGTGCTCACCTCGGTGCACGCTTTTGCCACTGATCCTACCCGTGGAGTGTTTATTCTTGTGTTCCTGGGAATAGTGGTGGGCGGCTCATTGACACTTTACGCCTTGCGAGCACCGGCTGTGCAGAGTCGTGTCCAGTTTAACTGGCTGTCTAGAGAAGTGCTGGTGCTACTGAACAACATCGTTTTCCTATCGGCGACGCTGACGGTGCTTTTTGGCACTCTTTTTCCGCTGTTTATGGATGCGCTGGGCCAGGGTAAATATTCCGTGGGTCCTCCTTATTTTAACGCTGTTTTCGTGCCGATGATGGCTGTATTAATGACGTTTATGGGTATTGGACCGCTCAGTCGATGGAAACGTGATAAAGCCCGCAGGTGGTTGGACGAACTATTGGTTCCCGCCTGTGCAGCCGTGGTAGTAGGGCTCTTGTTTCCCCTGCTTTACGGACAGGGTTATTCACTGTCGGTAGCAATTGCGGTGACTCTGTCAAGCTGGGTAATCTTCTCATTGCTGCGAGATTTGAAAGGAAAATTACGCAACGCCAATGGTCTCTGGCATGGATTACGAAGACTCACACCCAGTTACTATGGAATGCAGCTAGCTCATCTGGGTTTTGCACTCTCGGTTATTGGAGTGTGCCTGACGAGTGCCTACAGCATTGAGAAAGATGTGAGGATGGCGCCGGGAGATTCGCAGCAGATTTCTAACGTGACTTTTCAGTTCGTGGGTATAGATAAGGTTAACGGACCCAACTATGTCGCAGATGAGGGCATATTCCGCGTGACAGATGGCTCAGACAGCTTTGAGATGCGCCCACAAAAGCGACGCTATGCTGCAAGTGGGACAATGATGACCGAGGCGGCCATAGATGCGGCGCTGGCTCGAGACCTCTTCATCGCACTCGGGGAGCCATTAACTGATGGTTCCTGGGCCATTCGTATATATCACAAGCCGTTTATCCGGTTCATTTGGCTGGGCGCTCTATTCATGGCGGCAGGTGCAGGTCTGACCCTCGCGGATCGGCGTTACCGTCGGGATCGCATAACCGCGGATGTCCCTTTGATGGCAGGCTCGGTACAGAATTCGTGAGATCTCGCCTGAAACTATTTGCGCCGCTGTTTCTGTGCGCAGCGCTGGGGTTCTTCCTGTTTCGTGGCCTCGCTCTCGATCCGCAGAGCTTACCATCGGCTTTACTTGGCAAACCATTTCCAGATTTTTCCCTGCTGGATCTCAATACAGGTGTCGCTGTAGAGCGTAGCGATGTAATGGGGGAGGTCGCGCTATTTAATGTTTGGGCGACGTGGTGTATCTCGTGTCGGGTAGAGCACCCATATCTGGAAAAGCTGGCGAAAGAGGGCGTGCGCATATACGGGATCAATTACAAAGACGAGGATGCTGCAGCTCGGCAATGGCTGCTGCAGCGCGGAGATCCCTATCTACGTAACATAGTCGATAGCGATGGTTTATTGGGACTCGATCTGGGTGTCTACGGAGCTCCGGAGACTTATATAGTTGATGCCAGCGGCATCGTTCGCTACCGCCACGTTGGTGTTATCGACGATCGGGTCTGGACAGAGCGACTTCGACCACTAGTCGAAAACATAGGTGCTCCTGCTAATGCTCCGTAACCGAAGCAAACTTTACACAGCTTTAATGCTATTTTTCCTACTTCCGTTTACCGCCGTGGCCGCTATTGATACTTACGAATTTGCTTCGGAGGAATTGCGGCTTCGCTACCGGGCTCTCGCTGACGAGTTGCGGTGTCCCAAGTGTCAAAACCAGACTATCGCAGGCTCAAACTCACCCATCGCGATGGACTTGCGAGCACAGCTATACAAAATGGTTACTGAGGGGTACAGCGACGAGGCAATTATCGCGTTCATGGTAGATCGCTATGGCGAGTTCGTACGCTATCGTCCAGCCTTCAATGCATCTACCTGGCTCTTATGGTTGGCGCCGATTTTTTTTATTTTGATCGGTGCTGGCATCGTGTTTGCTACAACCTACCGTAGGTCCGGACAGGCCGACACCACGGTCACTGCCTTGAGCCCTGAAGAGCGAAGTCGGCTCAATGCCTGGACGGCAAAACTCAAAGCGGTCGATGAAGGTTCCCATAAGCATGATTGAGGTTAGATCTTGAACACGTTTCTGTTATTTTTGCTGCTCTTGGCTGCTGCGATTGGCCTGGCATTTGTTATTGGCAATTCATTTGGTAATCGTCACGCTGCGGAAACGATTGCACGCTGGTATCGGGTTCGACGGCGCGAGATCCACAACGAGCTTGAAGTGTCGGCGTTGGCACCGGCAGAACAGTCGGTGCTAAATGATGAATTGGAACTGCGTCTTGCGGAAGAGCTCAGCGAAGGCGAGGAGCATGCCGTAATGGCAGCTCGCGCTTCCCCGGTAATGCTTACCTGTTTGGCGTTGCTATTGCTGTCATTGTCGAGCCTTATCTACTGGCAGACAGGTGGATACCAAGACGTGCAGCTGAGCACAGCTTTGCAAAACCTCTCGCCTGAGGACGGGCAAATCGAGGGGCTGATCAATACAATCGAAAGCCGAGTGGAGCAGCGTCCAGAGAATAGTCACTACTGGAACATACTCGGTCGCTACTATATCTCGGTTTCAAGGTATCAGAATGCGGTCATCGCCTTTGATAAACTATTACTACTGGAGCCCGATAATCCCACTATTTTGGCGCAGTCGGCGCAGGCCAGATATCTCGCTTCCGAGCGGCGCCTGACGGCCGAAGTTCAGAATCTTGCTCTTCGTGCACTGAAAATGGATCCGCAACAAACCACTGCACTTGGCCTGCTCGGAATGGCATTTTTTGAGGCTGGTGAATATCGTTATGCTATAGAATTTTGGCAACGCCTACTCGCAAACAGTAGACCTCAGGACGAATCGACACAGGTTATTCGGCAAGCAATTACCCGCGCCCAGGCTCGTCTAGACGATATAGAAGTCCCATCGGGCTCAGCAAAGACAGAATCGGCTGCCGCCGTTGTTGCTTATGTCACCCTGGCCCAGGGAGAGACGGCCGACCCTACAGCCACGGTGTTTGTGTTCGCCAAGTCTCAGCAATTCCCGATGCCTGTGGCGGTGCGCCGGTTAACCGTAAGTCAGTTACCGCTTCGCGTAACACTGACTGATAGCGACGCCATGACACCTCAAGCCAGATTGTCGCTTGTTGATAGCGTGGTTGTTTCAGCTCGAATATCTCCCTCAGGTGTTGCCGACGCGCAATTGGCGAGCCACGAAGCAAGCTCTGTCCAGCTCGTTCTGTCCGATGAGAGCACACCGGGGGTAGAGCTAGTGTTGACGGCGGTGAGCAGAGATTGAAATACAGAATTCAATGTAAAATACTTCGCTTAGCATAGAGCTACAAGGACAAACTGGTTACACTGTGGTCGGGCCGCAAGGGACATAAGTTCCAGCGTTTTTAATGATATGTATTCTTTATATATCAATACCTTACTAACTATAATTAGAGTGGAATGAGATTAAAATCTATTAAGCTGGTGGGCTTCAAATCTTTTGTCGACTCCACTAGCGTACATTTTCCAAGTAATTTGTGTGCGGTTGTTGGTCCTAATGGCTGCGGCAAATCTAATATTATCGACGCCGTTCGCTGGGTAATGGGTGAAAGTTCAGCGAAAAACCTTCGCGGCGAATCTATGACCGACGTTATTTTCAATGGGGCACTGAACCGACAGCCGGTGGGTCAGGCGTCCATAGAGCTACTCTTTGACAACGCCGACGGCACACTGGGCGGCGAGTATGCGGGCTTTTCCGAGATCGCGGTACGCAGAGTGGTAACCCGCGAGGCTATTTCGCAGTACTACCTAAACGGTACCAAGTGTCGTCGACGGGACGTTACGGATATATTTTTAGGTACTGGCCTTGGTCCTCGCAGCTACGCAATCATCGAGCAGGGTACGATTTCGAAACTTATCGAAGCGAAGCCTGAGGAATTGCGTGTCTTTATTGAAGAGGCCGCGGGAATATCAAAATATAAGGAAAGGCGCAGAGAAACCGAAAGCCGGATGCGACGCACCGCTGAAAATATGGAGCGCTTAACGGATATACGAGATGAACTGGAACGTCAGCTTCAGCATCTTAAGAGGCAGGCCTCAGCTGCTGAGAAATACGGCGAATTCAAACAAGAAGAACGCACGGTCAAGGCACAGCTTCAAGCCATTCAATGGCGTGATCTCGATTGCCAGTTGAGTGAAAAGCAGGGCAGAACGAGTCGGCTGGAAGTTGATTTTGAAACAGTCGTTGCCGAACACCGTGCCGTCGATGCCGATCTCGAGCAATACCGAGCCACGCACATTGAACAATCGGACGATTTCAGTGCTGTCCAGTCAGAGTTTTACAGTATAGGGGCGGAAGTCGCACGAATAGAACAGAGTATTCAGCACCAGAAAGAGCGAGAAGAGCAGCTGCAAAACGATTTAAAGCAGACAGAGCAAGCCAGTGAGCAGGCTCGGAAACACCTGCAAGAAGACCGCGGCAAGGTAGAGGAATGGACTCGAGAGTTAACTACCATCTCTCCCCAACTGAATGAACTTCAACACAAGGAGGGTACATCCGGGGCTGCGCTTGAAGCGGCCGAGACGGCCATGCATGAATGGCAGCAAGAGTGGGACGCGTTCAATCAGTCAGCAGCAGAACCTAGGCAAGTGGCCGAAGTACAGCAATCGAAAATACAGCAGATTGAGCAGGTGCTAGAGCGAGTACAGCAACGAATAACTCGGGCGGAGACAGAACGCAATGCCCTCGTAGCAGACAGCGACGAGAAGGAATGTCTGGAACTCGAAGAACGTATTGCCGAAGTCGAATTGAATGCAGCACGCAAGCAGGGTAGCTCCAGCGAATTGCTGACTCAGATCAAGCGTCATCGAGAGGACGAGCAGAGCGCGAGCGAGCGGTTGGATGGCAACAGGGCTAAGGTTCAGGAGTTTAGGGGGCGCCACGCGTCACTAGAGGCATTACAGCAAGCGGCGTTGGGACGTAACGACGATTCCGTTAACAACTGGCTCGGCGCGGCCAATTTACAAGACAATCCCCGACTCGGTGAAATTATTTCGGCTGACTCGGAGTGGCAATTGGCAGTTGAAACGGTTCTCGGGGATTACCTTCAGGCCGTTTGTGTTGAAGGCGTTGACGCGTTGCAAACAGTCCTCGGGAGTTTTGAGCAGGGTCGCCTTGTATTGATGGAGACGGCTGCATCTCAAACCGCCAGAGGTGGTCAGCCTGTCCCCGCGCGATTACCACAAGCCCTAATGGAGGTCGTTACTGGATCAGATCACCTGGCTCCACTTCTAAGCGGAGTATTTCGCGCCGAGAGTCTGGCTGACGCTCTCGAGTCCAGGGGTCAGTTACTGCATCACGAATCTCTTATTACACGTGAGGGCATCTGGGTTGGTCCTAACTGGCTTCGCGTAAGTCGCAATCAAAATGAAGATGCCGGCGTTATTGAAAGGCAGGCTGAACTGGACGAGTTAGGGTTGAAATTGGCCTCCAGCCAAGAACAGGTCAGCGCCGCTCAGTCCATGCTGGAAATACTGCGTACCGAGCTTGACGCTCTAGAGGAAAAACGCGAAAGCAGTCAACTTGAATTACAACAATTGGCGGGTGAGCAAGCGGAGCTGCAAACTGACCTCACTGCAAAGCGGATAAAAATTGAACAGGTTCTCGCCGACCGAAATCGCATTGGGAAGGAGCTTGAAGAAAACCGCACTCAATTCAGTAATTATGAAATCGATCTTTCCGAGGCCAGAGGCTCACTCCAAATTGCCATTGAAAGTATGGAGCGGGACGTCGATAAACGAGAGCTACTGTTGTCGAGTCGTGACACAGTCCGGGCCCACTTGGACCAGGTACGACAAGAAGCACGGCACGACAAGGATGCGGCGCATCAGCTGGCCATGCGTCGGCAGTCTCTAAAGACGCAAATGGATTCAATAGGGCAGGGTGTCGAACGTACGTTGGAGCAGCTGGAGCAGCTACAGAGCAGACGGGCAAATATTACCGAGAGCCTTGGGGAGTCGGGAACACCGCTCGCGCAGATGAAAAGTGAACTGGCTACACTACTGGAACAAAGGCTAGAAGTTGAAAAGCGGTTGACCGAGGCGAGGCAGGCTGTCTCTGCTCTAGAGCACAAAATGCGCGAGGCCGAATCCTCTCGAGGTGCCATTGAACAGCGCACCGATACCGTTCGTTCAGATCTTGAAAGACATCGACTCGACGCTCAGGGGCTGAGCGTAAGGCGCACCACAATACACGATCAGCTCAAGGCATCGAATTGGGATCTAGAAGACGTTCTCGGCGGACTTGAAGATGACGCAGAGGAGAATGCCTGGCTGCTTCAAGTAGAAAGAGTTGCGGCTAGAATATCCCGTCTTGGCCCCATAAACCTGGCCGCTATCGACGAGTACAAAACTCAATCCGAGAGAAAGAATTACCTCGATGCACAAAATGCAGATCTTGAGCGCGCACTCGAAACCCTGGCCAATGCTATTCGCAAAATTGATCGTGAAACCCGTTCTCGCTTCAAGGATACCTTTGATCAGATTAGCGCGGGGATCCAAGAGTTATTTCCCAAGGTGTTTGGTGGTGGAACCGCCTACCTGGAAATGACCGGAGAAGATTTGTTGGACACCGGAGTCGCTATCATGGCCCGACCTCCGGGAAAGAAAAACTCCACCATCCATCTGCTTTCTGGCGGCGAGAAAGCCCTCACGGCTATTGCTCTGGTGTTTTCGATCTTTCGTCTTAATCCAGCGCCATTTTGTATGCTCGATGAGGTTGACGCTCCACTGGACGACGCCAATGTGGCGCGCTATGCCAGAATGGTCCGCGAGATGTCGGAGCACGTACAATTTATATATATCACCCACAACAAGATTTCAATGGAAATGGCAGATCAGTTAGTAGGAGTGACAATGCACGAACCCGGAGTATCCCGACTGGTGACCGTAGATGTAGAGGAAGCGGCAGAAATGGCCGCCCTATAAGAGAGAGCAGCTACAATGGAAATAACTGTTCAACATTGGGTGATACTTATTGGGGTAGTGCTGATACTGGCAATACTCCAGGATGTATATCGACGCATGCACAGAGACCGCGGCGAGAAAATTCGTGTATCTTTGGTTAAAGTTCCGGGCGAACCCGAGGAAGCCGATGAATTGCTCAGCGCTCATGAACTACCTTCGGGTGGTGCCAGAGTTGTCGAGCGTGGCGATCTCTTTTTTGAGGAAACCAGTAAGACCAGCCAAATTAGTACCGAATTTGGCAATGAAGTTGACTGCGAAATTTCCAGTAAAAATGAGAGTGTCGCAGACTCCCTTGAGGCAGCTGTAGAGAGCTCTGCACCACAGGCAGCCAAGCAAATTGTATATGACGACGCGGACACCCAGCAAAGCAGACCCACTAACGTAGCACCCCAACCACACGAGGTTGTGATGATTCATGTCACCGCCAATCAAGATGAAGGGTTTCTAGGGCAAAACATCCTGCAGATCCTGTTGGCTTGTGACCTGAGATTTGGGCAATCTTGTTTCTTTCACCGCCACGAGGGAGCAAACGGCCGGGGTGCTATCCAGTTCAGTGTGGCAAATATGGTAACTCCAGGGCAGTTTATGATAGACGCTATGGATGGCTTTCAGACCCCAGGCCTGACCTTTTTCCTCGCGCTACCCGGCCCCGACAACATGATGCAGGCCTTCGACTTTATGCTCGAAACAGCCCAGTGTGTTGCCGATAATCTGGACGGGACCTTACTGGACGAATCCAGGAGTATCCTGACGCAACAGACCACCGAACATAGCCGACAGCGGATCCGAGATCTGGAGCGCAAGTTACTGGCGCTGCGATGAAGCCCGCATTAGCTCTTTGCACCCACAGACCGTTCTGGTTTGACACAGCGCGATCACCTGCGTGAACGATTTGGATCTAAAAAAGAAAATTGAGCTCTTGCGCGCCGACTTGAATCACCATAACCGGCAGTATCACGTGCTGGATTCTCCAACCATTCCCGACAGCGAATACGACCGCCTGCGGCACATGTTAATCGAGTTGGAGCAGGCAAACCCAGGGCTCGTCACCGACGACTCGCCGACCCAAAGAGTTGGTGGCGCTGCACTCGATCAATTTCAGCAAGTCCGCCATAGCCTTCCTATGCTATCCCTGGATAACGCCTTCAGTACTGCGGACCTGGAAGATTTCGACCGTCGCGCTCACGACCGGTTGCAACTGAGCTACGATGAAGACATCGAGTATGCCTGTGAACCAAAACTCGATGGTATAGCGATCAGCCTCCTGTACCGCGAGGGATCTCTGGTCCAGGCGGCTACACGTGGCGATGGCTATGTTGGAGAAAACATTACTCACAATGCCAGAACAATCGCCTCTATCCCGCTGGTTCTGCTGGGATCTGGTTATCCGACGGAGCTGGAAGTGCGGGGAGAAGCCTACATGCCCAGAGCTGGTTTTGAGGCTTATAATCAGCGAGCGCGGGAAAACGGGGAGAAACCTTTCGTTAACCCACGCAATGCCGCCGCTGGAAGTTTGCGGCAATTAGACCCGAGATTGACTGCCCAACGTCCCCTGGAAATGTGCTGCTACGGTGTGGGTATGGTGGCTGGTGGAGAACTGCCGACCGATCACGATCAGATACTGCAACAACTGAGCGGTTGGGGGTTGCGTATCAATCCCGAGTCAAAGTTGGTGTCTGGTATCGCCGGTTGCGACGCCTACTATCGGGCCCTCAGTGAACGACGCGGCACATTGGCCTATGATATCGATGGTATTGTATTCAAAGTAAATAGCCTCGAACTGCAGCAGCGTCTAGGCTTTGTCTCGCGCGCCCCACGCTGGGCGATCGCGCGAAAATTTCCAGCGGAGGAGGAGCTGACGCGTATAGTCGATATCGAATTTCAAGTGGGCCGGACCGGGGCGATAACACCAGTTGCCAGGCTTGATCCCGTGTTTGTCGGCGGCGTCACGGTAAGTAACGCTACTTTGCACAATTTTGACGAAATCCACCGACTTGACGTCAGAGTCGGCGACACCGTTACGATCCGACGTGCCGGAGATGTCATTCCTCAGGTCGTGGCCGTTATTAAAGACCGCAGACCAAGCGGTTCGCAAGCTGTACCAATTCCAAACCGCTGCCCCGTTTGCGCGTCACCACTTTCCCGGGAAGCCGAAGAAGCGGTTTTACGCTGCACCGGTGGACTGGTTTGTAGCGCTCAGCGGCGCGAGGCTATTAAGCACTTTGCTTCCCGTCGAGCCCTGGACATCGATGGACTGGGAGATAAACTTGTCGACCAGCTAGTCGATGCAGGTCTGATTAATTCAGTGGCTGACCTGTTCGAACTGGAATTAGAGCAAGTGCAAACTTTAGAGCGGATGGGCAAAAAATCATCCGAGAATTTATTGGCTGGACTCGCAGAGAGCCGCTCGACAACTCTGCCAAAATTTATCTATGCACTGGGTATTCGCGAAGTGGGCGAAGCGACAGCCCGGAGTCTTGCGAGCGCTTTTGGCAGCTGGGACGCTCTAGCTGCAGCGACGCAGGACACGCTGCTGGAGGTCGATGACGTAGGCCCGGTTGTGGCAAGGCACCTTATGGATTTTTTTGCCGACTCAAATAACCTCGAGGTGGTTAACACGCTACAAGCCAATGGTGTGCACTGGCCGGACATCGAGGTCAACAGTGGCGAAAAGCGATTTGCCGGCAAAATCTTTGTTGTCACCGGCACGCTCACGAGTATGGGCCGCGACGAGGCCAAAGAACAACTACGTGAATTAGGAGCAAAGGTAGCGGGTAGCATTTCGGCTAAGACCGATTTCCTGGTCGCGGGCGCAGCGGCCGGATCGAAACTGGCCAAAGCGGAGAAACTTGGTGTCCAGGTACTGATGGAAGAGGAGTTTCTGGAAATGCTTAAGGATCCCGAGTAGTCTCATCAAATGAAATATAAAACGCCTACGGCCCTAATACTGCTGCTCATTGTGTCCTCCTGTGCCACGTCACCGCCTTCGCGGGTAGACAACATTTGTGATATTTTTCGCGAAAAAGACGACTGGTACGATGCTGCAGCCGATGCCTCTGAAAAATGGGGTTCTCCGATAGGCTCTCTGATGGCCACCATTCATCAAGAGTCCCGTTTCAGGGCGAAGGCAAAGCCACCCCGCAAGCGTATTTTGTGGGTTATTCCCGGCCCAAGACCCTCGTCATCGTATGGTTATACACAGGCATTAAGCGGTACATGGGGTGTCTACCAGCGTGATGCAGGCAATTATGGCGCCGATAGAGATGAGTTTGCCGACGCAATAGACTTCGTCGGCTGGTATCATTCTGTCTCCCATCGTCGCAATGGTATCGACAAGGCAGACACCTATAATCTATATCTCGCTTACCACGAAGGGCACGGTGGTTATAAACGCGGCAGCTACAAAGGCAAAGCCTGGCTTGTTAATGTTGCGAGGAAAGTAGACAACCTGGCAGAACGCTATAGAACCCAGTTGCAAAGCTGCGAATCAGAGTTCGAACGAAGCGGCTGGTGGTTCTGGCCATTCTGAGGTTTATTTCAAGCGGTTTTACATAAATTATCTTTCGTCCGGGAACTAGTCCCCTGGATTATCAGTCTATCTATGAAATACGGTAAACTGAGCGGCAGATTAGCAGGTACTCGTGTAGCGGAAGGGCACGAACTTCAAGATGACAAGATTGAACAAAGACGAAGATGAACTGAATGGCGATATCGCCACCGAGGTTGCTGAGCCACAACTGAAAAAACCGTCCCTGTATACGGTTGTTCTGATGAACGACGACTATACCCCGATGGAATTTGTGGTTGAAGTGCTGGAGGTTTTTTTCAGAATGGACCGGGAGAAGGCGACCCATATAATGTTAACGGTACACACCCAAGGTAAGGCCGTCTGTGGCATCTACACTCGGGAAATCGCCGAAACCAAAGCTGCTCAAGTTAATCAATACGCGCGAGAGAACGAGCACCCCTTAATGTGTGAAATCGAAGTATCGGACGCATGAATACATTCGATCGTGAGGTAACAAGATGTTAAGTAAAGATTTGGAACACACGCTGGCCAAGGCCTTCGAGGCGGCGCGATCACGCCGGCACGAATTTATGACCGTGGAACACCTGCTACTCGCGCTACTGGAAGACGAATCCGCCATCAAGGTACTTAATGCCTGTGGTTCCGATTTGAACCGGTTGCGCGGAGATCTCGATGAGTTTGTCGAGTCGACAACTCCACTGCTGTCAGCAGACGATAGTGGCGCTGAAACACAGCCAACCCTCGGATTCCAGAGAGTTCTCCAGCGCGCTGTTTTTCATGTGCAATCCTCGGGAAAGAATGAGGTGACGGGTGCAAACGTATTGGTGGCCATTTATAGTGAACAGGAAAGCCAAGCGGTCTATTTCCTGAAGATGCAAAGTATCTCGCGACTGGATGTAGTCAATTACATTACCCACGGTGTACCAAAGGTCGCCGGTGAAGAAGGCAACCCAGACGCGCAACCTGGTCAAGGGCAAGAGGACGGGCAGGGTGGCGAGTCGGAAGCTAATCCCCTGGACAGCTTTGCGACAAATTTGAACGAAGAGGCGATCGCAGGTCGCATCGACCCCCTGATTGGACGTATACCCGAGGTGGAGCGGGTGGCGCAAATTCTATCCAGACGCAGAAAGAACAACCCCCTGTTGGTTGGTGAGTCTGGTGTAGGAAAAACCGCTATTGCAGAGGGTCTGGCAAAACTAATTGTAGACGGAGAGGTTCCGGAAATTCTTCTGGATGCCGTGGTTTACTCCCTGGATCTCGGCTCGCTGCTCGCGGGCACAAAATATCGAGGCGATTTCGAAAAGCGTTTCAAAGGATTACTTGCGGAATTGAAGAAACGTGAACACGCAATATTGTTCATCGATGAAATTCACACCATTATTGGTGCCGGTGCGGCTTCGGGCGGCGTTATGGATGCGTCGAATCTGCTCAAGCCTATATTAACGTCGGGTAAAATGCGCTGCATTGGGTCCACAACCTTCCAGGAATACCGGGGTGTGTTTGATAAAGACAGGGCTCTCAGCCGGCGCTTCCAGAAGATTGACGTCCTCGAGCCAAATCCAGAAGATGCTTACAAGATACTCAAAGGGTTAAAGTCTCGATTTGAAGAACACCACCAATTGCGGTACTCGGATCGCGCCTTGCGCTCTGCAGTAGATTTGTCTGTACGTCATATTACCGATCGGTTCCTGCCCGATAAAGCAATCGATATTATCGACGAAGCCGGAGCCTATCAACGTTTACAAACGCCTTCCAAACGCAAAAAATTACTCGGTGTGACAGATATCGAACAGATCATCGCCAAAATTGCCCGTATTCCGGCGAAGACAGTTACCACATCTGATCGCGACTCACTGCAAAAATTGGAGAGCAATCTAAAACTGGTTGTATTTGGGCAGGAACCTGCAATTGTCTCTTTGGCAACTGCCATTAAGCTGGGCAGGGCGGGACTCAACTCTCCAGACCGGCCGATTGGTTCCTTCCTGTTTGCCGGACCAACGGGCGTGGGCAAAACTGAAGTCAGCAAGCAGCTTGCCAGTATTCTGGGGTTGGAGTTGCTGCGCTTTGATATGTCAGAGTACATGGAACGCCACACCGTATCGCGGCTGATCGGCGCTCCACCGGGCTATGTGGGTTTCGACCAGGGTGGATTACTTACCGATGCTGTAACCAAAAACCCGCATTCAGTGGTATTGCTGGATGAGGTGGAGAAAGCGCATCCCGAAGTCTTTAATTTACTTCTACAGGTGATGGACCACGGTACACTCACCGATAACAACGGCCGCTCGGCGGACTTTCGTAACATTATACTAATAATGACCACCAATGCCGGTGCTGAGAATATCAGTCGTCGGTCTATTGGCTTTAGTGACCAGGACAACAGCACCGATGGGCTCGAGGCGATCAACAAGATGTTCACGCCTGAATTCAGAAATCGGATCGACAGCATTATTCAATTCGATACCCTCACGCCAGAAGTCGTTCTCACCGTTGTAGACAAGTTTTTAACTCAGCTGCAAAGTCAGCTGGACGAGAAGAAGGTATCTCTGGAAGTATCGGCGGCTGCACGCCAGTGGTTGGTGGATAAAGGCTACGACCCCGCTATGGGTGCCCGACCCATGGACCGCATCATCCAGGAGCACATAAAAAAGCCGCTGGCCGAGCTGGTGCTTTTCGGTGAGTTATCCGGCGGAGGAGGCGGTGTTGCCAATGTGGCATTGGATACAGAAAAAGACTGTTTACAAGTGACTGCCGAGAACGTTAAGAAGGAACTGGTTCACTAGCAGAGCGCTTAATGAGCCAGTTTCAATAAGTTATCACCTGGCTCTGTAGGTAATGCGTCCTTTACTCAGATCATAAGGAGTCAGTTCCACCCGGACTTTGTCACCGGTTAGAATTCTTATGTAGTTTTTGCGCATCTTTCCGGAGATGTGTGCCGTCACAACGTGTCCATTCTCAAGCTCTACCCTGAATGTTGTGTTGGGAAGCGTATCAATTACCTCTCCCTCCATTTCGATTTGGTCTTCTTTGGCCATTCAATAATTGTCCTGATAGCTGTCGCCAAAATAGGCGAGCGCATTTTGCCCTAAACGGCACCATTTCGCAAAAGTAAAATATTTAGGGCTGGCCGGCTATGGCAAAGACAGGCCAGCATCCGCCCATCGATTGTTCTGAAGTAGCTGAAAGGGTCGGAATTGAGTCTTGTAACTCATTTTTTGACAGTCCTTTATCCAGTAGCCGAGGTAAAGATAGGGCAAGTCGGCCAGCTTGGCCCGCTCGATCTGTTGCAACACCGCATACGTACCCAGGCTGCGGCTTGCGGTATCCGATTCAAAGTACGTATAAATCGCAGAAAGCCCATCCTCCAGTTCGTCCGATACCGCGACAGAGAGCAGCTTCCCTTCTAATCGAAACTCAAGGTATCGGGTGGTACCCCACTGGCTACTTAGAAATGAACGAAACTGCTCCCGTTCGGCTGGGTACATGTCGCCGTCCGAATGACGCAACTCTATATAGCGTTCATATAGGCTGTAGTGCTCATCGGTATCTATGTTCTCGACCTGCGTTATCTGAAGATCCTGGTTGTGTGCCCAACATCGACGCTGCGAGCGGCTGGGTTTAAAAGTGGATACCGGTATTCTGGTTGGCGTACACGCCTGGCAGGAAACACAATGCGGTCGATAGAGGTACGAACCACTGCGTCGAAACCCCAACAGTGACAGACTGCTGTACAATTTTTTGTCGACGCTGGTTTGTGGATCGATAAAAAGGGTGGTCGCCTGCTTGTCAACTAGATAACTACAGCTATGCGGGTGCGTTGTGTAGATTTTCAGGTCGCCCAGGGATGACATTATCCGTTCCCGGCAGCAAAGGCATCGGTCCAAAGGCTGTCTGGACGATGTTCAGAGGTGGCTTCGTGAAGCAGGGACTCAAAATGGTTCCTCGTAACTCGCTCAGCACCCAGAGACACTAGATGCTCGTTCTCAACCTGACAGTCGATGAGTTTAAAGCTCCACTGTCGCAGCTGGGCGGTTAGTGCCACCAACGCAGTTTTGGAGGCATTGGCCTTCAAACTAAACATTGATTCACCAAAAAAAGCTTGCCCGATTGCCAACCCATATAGACCTCCTGCCAGATGACCTCGATCATCCCAAGCTTCAATCGAATGGGCAATAGAGCGCCGGTGCAAAACCTCGTAAGCATTGACCATGTCGCTGGTTATCCAGGTCCCACCTTCTGAATCACGCGGTGCCGCGCAGGCCAACATGACCTGCCGGAAAGCGGTATCTGCGGTAATACGAAACCTGCGACGACGAACATCTCGAGCCAGGCTACGACTGATGTGAAGACGCTCGGGGATAAGTATCGAGCGAGGGTCGGGGCTCCACCAGAGCGGCGGTTGCCCCTGTTGATACCACGGGAAAATACCCCTGCGATATGCGGCTAACAACCTTTCTGCGCTAAGATCACCCCCGGCAGCGAGTAAGCCGTTGGGCTCTCGCCACGCTTCGCTGGTAGGGGGAAACTTAAGGTTATCTGGATCGAGCCACGCCAGTTCTTGCACTGTCGAATGCCACTATTCAGACTAGATCGTCGAGATATTTTTCGGCATCCAGCGCAGCCATGCATCCGAACCCAGCCGAGGTCACTGCCTGGCGGTATACGTGATCGGCGACATCACCAGCGGCGAATACTCCCGGTATGCTCGTCGAGGTTGTGCCACCCTCAAGGCCGCTTTGGATTCCGATATAGCCGTTCTTCATTTCCAGCTGCCCCGAAAAAATATCGGTATTCGGCTTATGCCCGATGGCAATAAATACGCCTGCCAGGTCTACTAACATGTCGCCCTTGCCTTCGGTGCTGCTTATAGTCATACCGGTAACGCCCGAGTCGTCACCATTTATTTCTTTTAGAGTATGGTTCCAATGGAGGGTTACATTGCCGTTTTTCGCTTTATCAAAAAGCCGGTCCTGCAGAATTTTTTCAGATCGCAGGGTATCCCTGCGATGCACCAGTACTACCTCGGAAGCAATATTCGACAGATAGAGTGCTTCCTCCACTGCGGTGTTTCCACCGCCGATTACCGCGACTTTCTTATTCCGGTAAAAAAATCCGTCGCAAGTAGCACAGGCGCTGACGCCCTTGCCCATGAAGGCTTCCTCGGACGGCAGGCCCAAGTATTGAGCCGATGCCCCGGTGGCTATAATCAGGGCATCGCAACTATACACAGCACTATTACCAGTCAATATGAACGGACGCACAGATAAGTCGACAGATTCGATGTGGTCAAATACTACGTCGGTTTCAAAGCGTTCGGTGTGCTCCTGCATCTGCTGCATTAACGCAGGGCCTTGCAGTCCCTCATGCCCTCCTGGCCAGTTGTCGACATCGGTGGTGGTGGTCAACTGTCCACCTTGCTCCATACCAGTAATAACAACCGGCTTCAGATTAGCTCGGGCGGCGTAGATGGATGCGGTATAGCCAGCAGGCCCCGAGCCAAGAATTATTAGCCTTTCGTGTCTAATTTGAGGTGATGCGTCGGTCATTGCCTGCTCCTGGTAGGTATTGTGGTGATCCAACATGGTATATTGGGTCGACAGAGGCTATTTTACAGCCGTCTGACCCTAAATCTCCAACTAATCTACAATTCCAGTCGTAAGTTTTTGAAATAGATAATAAAAGTGTGGATAATTACAGCTGCTCAATAGAGCATTCACCGTAACACTATAGGTTTGGCAGCGTGGCTAAAGCTTCAAG
>JBLHKV010000006.1:0-34079 GCA_047618115.1 Halieaceae bacterium
CCTGGCGCAGACTTCGCGTAAACACCAACACCGCCAGCTAGAGAGTTGCTGCGCGGTATACTAGATCCCTAGCTGAGGACAACTCACGACTATTTCCAAAGTCGTGAACGCCTACTTTTCAGAATCTCGATATCGTCGACTTCGCATAATCGCGAGCTACCCTACACCTAAATACACGCTGGTAATTTCGATTCTGCCATGGCCGAGTTCCTCGCTGACGGTAAGTCGACTTCGCTCATCGATGGCCCGCTGCTCATTCGTCAAAGCGCTCCGTGCAGGTCCGCCTGCGTTAGGGGGTAGCCACCCCGTCAATTCCTGATAGCGCGCCTGCGCGTAGGCGTGGCGTAATCCGTGCAACTTTGATAATCCCGCCCGCGACGTCAGTCGCTCGTAAGTGTGTAACTGCTGTACATAGTTTTTACTGCTCGGGATGAGTGACCCCTTGCCAGCCAGTCGATGCGCCTGCTGGAGCAAGTTGCGTTGATCATCAGTTCTAATCGGGATCAAGCGCGGCTTACCTCCCTTGGTCCAACTTCGCTTTAGGCGCACATGGTCACCCTGATCAGCATAGCTCGGCATAAACTTGATCGCCTCCTCGCGACGCAAGCCGAAAGCTCTTTGCAACTGCAAGCTCATGGCCACATGGACATCCTTGATCTGCGCCAGTTGCTCCCCACCTATCTCGCGGGCTTTGGAGGATTGGCTCACAAAGCTCCGGTTGGGAATCCCGTAATAATCGTTGGAGCGTGCGACTACGTTACTGCGATCCACACGAGCCGCCCACCACCGCAGAGCGTTCATACGGTTTTTAATCGTACCCGTGCTGAGCTCCTGTTGCATCCACCGCTCGACCAACGCCTCGACATGTTTTGGTTTGAGCGAACGAGCGGACATGCCGCGATAACCCATCTCACGCAGCTGATCCGCCACCTGGTTCAGAATATACCGGCGAGCCGCTTGCGTAGATTCGCTGCCCTGTCGATTGTCATAACACAAACGCTTCAATTGGTAATTCAGGTCTCTCACAGTGTGTACTCCAGTCGCTGAGTGTTTATGACCTACCGCAGGCTCGTAGCCATACTGGTTCGCTTGCGCGAAACGGTCAGGGGACACCACTCCCAAGCAACCTGACAGTGCCTACTCTCAGGCAGCACAGCGGGATCTCGAAAAGAACCGGAACTGTGCAGTCCAATTGGCCCCGTTAGGGGCAACGTTGTGATGGTGGTGGTTTCACCTCCTTTTTAAAAAATGCGGCACCATCGCCGCGGATTGAAAGAAATGCCGTGCTAACACGACGCTGAAAAAGCCGCTGACGAAGTCAGCAGTCGGAACAACGGGCCAGGGCCCGTTTCCTGGTGGGCGAAATGCCCGGGGATAGAAAGATGGATTCACGACCTGTGGTCGCTGCGTCAAAATGAACCCGAGGTGACGCATGCGTCCGTTTCGCTTTCGCAAGGGCGGATTACCCCTTACCACATTAACGGTGTGGCCACGTCTAGTTCGATAGTCTGGGTTCCAGTGTAGTTGCCCGTAATCAGCCTGTAACTAATGTATTCGACCCAGCGCCGGCGTCATTCCTGGGCCCGGCGCCCTTGTCACTACACCTCGCTGCGCGGTAGTGACAAGGGCGCCGAGCAACTAGCAATAACTTAAGTAACGCTTTTTCCCTCAACACCATTGACCCCCGTTACAGCATGCTAATGCAGTAGCAATCGCTCATTCGCAGAATATAAAAGGCCGTGAGGAATCGGTGAGGTGTAGAGTCAGGTTTGTGGTGTGGGACGAGCGGACTGAACGACTGCTAATGAATTGAGTGGCAGCCTGCTGGCTAAGATTCTCGCGGCTGAGCCAAAAAAATGGGCCCGAGGTGTCAGTTCGGGCCCGAATGGCGACTGAGCGCAAGGTCGGTGCAGTTAACGCACCGGAGCTTCCGCTTGCTCGCCCAGCACAGTGACACTTGCAGTCATGAAGGTTGTCGGCATGGCCATGTAGAGCTGCAATGTATACAAGCCAGAAAGACGCGCTTTCTTCAGGAGTACATTACGGACTCTGTCCAAATGGCCAATGCCGGTGGAATCAAGGTAGCAAGACTTCTGCTGTTGGTTGCAAGTCATAACCCGCTCCTTTAGCGAGTGAACGCCAAAGAAAGCAGAACCCTGGACGGGAACGCATTCCTCACCCAGTGAGTGTTCCGGAGTTGCCCGGGAAGGTGGATTGGCGGCATTGCCGTGGTATCGGTTACACAATCCGACGATACCTCTGGTACTCGTTGCCAGTGAATGCACAATGGTCACAATGACTTTGAATTAGCTGGCATGAGAAGACGTGGGTTCCTCACATACATACCGCAGATATTTTAGCATGCCCCTGGCATTGGCGAAGGCGGGTTGCTCGGCTATCTCCTGGTTCGGAAACCAGTGTGCGATGTCGCTGGCCAGTGCTGCACTACCGCCTCCCACAAAAATAATCGTATCGAGTGTCTCCCCCAAACCCAGTTGGCGCCGGGTTTCGGAATGTAGCTGTGTGACCAGCTCAAGCTTGGCCTGTCTAACAATTTCCGCGACATCGTGTTCACGTCCGTGTAAGCGCACGGTCCCGCGCTTTACGGCCTGGGCAACGCGTTGCTCAGACACTGACTCCAAATTGAATTGCTTCTGAATACGCTGAGAGCCCTGGCTATGAACATCTAACATACCCTTACTCAGTGAGCCGGAAGAGCGATGCAGAATGCCCTGATTCTCTACCACCACGTAATCGGTGGTGCGTCCACCAATGTCTACGACCGCCACCGGCTTTTCTACCCGCTCGGTGTTCACTGAGGCCTCCCCCGCCTTGACCTCGATGACCTGGTCATACCAGGCCGCCAGCGCTTCGGGAATGACCTCATGAAAGGCGACACTGACGGGTGGTCTGCCTCGATCAAACATACCGCCAGATGACACCGGCTCAACGGCAGTTTTCAGGGTGTCTCGTTTTTGTTGAATCGCAGCACTGCGCTGTTGCCCGTCGCTGAAATAAAATGCAGAGACTGGGAGACCCGAGACGACATGGACCGACCGTCCACCCAGTCTGGCCTGCTGGAGTGCATGCTGAATAATGCAGCGGTGCAAGCCGGAGATCGGGTATCCGGTAAACCGGGTAGAATCGCCATCCACGCTGCCGACCGAGTAGATACTGCCCTCAGTCGAGTATTCGAAAACCCGCTGCTTCTCAGCCTCGATCCAGGTGACTCCCGCCTGGCCGATCCGAGCCCTTGAGGGAATCGCCACGAGGCGATCATTGGGCAACACCAGTTTGGTAAACGCATAACCATCATCCAGGCCTACCTGAACAGTGTCTAACACTTCTACCTCCGCTTCGAAGGGTTGTGCACACTCCAGGGGGTCAGCCGCGTCGGTATCAAGTGGTAGCGCAGGGGGCGCAGTCTTCGTGCAATGGTCCTCTAGTCGGTTCATGCGACCTTTTCTCCAAGCACTTTTTGCAGTGCAGCTAAGGGTTTTTGATGAGAACATCCGAGCTTTTCAACCTTCTGGACAGGAGACAGAGCGACTACTTCGTTTACTCGTGTTTCTTGCGTCAACCAGTCAGCAAAGCCTGCACCGGAGGTAGGGCGCGTTGCTTGTTCGGCCGTATGCCGCAAACATTGACATTCCTCTCTAAATCCCAATACCAGTAATCGTCGCAACCATTCCTGCTGGCTTTTCTTCGGCTGTTGCCCGAGCCGTTGAATTAACACCGCTTCCAGGGCCACACGAAAATCCAGCACGAGGTTCAGTTGATATTGATACGCGGGTACGAGCTTCATGAGAGCTTATCTTCTTCAGGGCAGCTTCTGGGCTCATCGGCTCCCTCATCGTCTCTAAGCCGCACACTCCCTTTCATTGCCGTTGATCGAGCATCTGTCACGGGACGAACACCCGTTGGGACAAACCGGGGGAGCGCCTCGCCCGTTAGAATCTCTGCGGGTAGTAACCCCATCAACTCAACTGCCCGCTGCGCACGTTGATGGTGTTGACGGATGTCGTCTCGCGTAATCTGACACGCTTTGAAACCCTGAGGGATCGCGAACAAACGCCGGATCTGATGTCCTGCAAGGGCTACTACCGTCTGCATTTCTTCCGGCTGCCCTGCCCCCACAAACATCAGCGTATGACAGCTTCGAACCAGCATATCGTATTCGCCTAGCACGTATGCAGCTCGGTAGGCATAGGGGTTGCTGAAGGCCAAGCGTGTACGATACGGCTGCTTAGACTCCGCCGTGTCAACTGATAATATTTCTGTGTCCGGGTAAAAAAAACTTGCCTGAAGGAGTTGTTCGTCCAAATACACTCCACACGCCTCAAGACCCGCCTCTATCTTGATCAGCCACCACAGTGCATAGGGGTCACCCCCCTCTACCGCTTGCCAAATCGTATTTAACGCGGACGCAAAAGCAATCAGTCCTGAAATAGGCGGTTTCTGGGTAGTCCGTCGCCGCCCCCATATCAGTCGCTGCGCCTGATGCGAATGCACTTCCAGGCAAACTTCCCCGGCTAGTGGCCCCACATTTTTGGGTTGGCTGTTCTCGCTGGGTGGAGGGGTCATTGAACCGACAACCGATTGCTCCGGAATTCCTGTGCTCATTTTAAAGTTCCTTCTCACGTGATTACAAAGACTGAGCTCTATGAACGCACAAAGGGGGTCACGCTAGTATGGGAAACTCGGGAGACGACCGGCGGGGTTTTTGATTAGAGTCTAATCACTTAGGTCATTTGATTTTTGAAACGAAGTGAAAAAGATTGGGACAGTGACAACGCTAAATGCGCGCCTTGCCCTCGGGGTTGCCGTACTGTGACCAGCGGCGAGTCAAGTGCCAGATGGCGCGCAGCTCTACATTGGTGTCCGCCTTGAGTGCCAGATAGTCTTCCCCGGACAAAAGCTCGAGGTCCTCGTCGCTGACCCGTGCTTTCCATGCATCCCACAATGCGTGGGCTTTTTCATCATCGGGCTCTGCCGGGCGACCCACTGCCGGTTCAAGCATCATCAGTCGACGCCACCGCGTATACTCCTTGGCGCTCAACCCGAACAGCGTCTGCATCATCTCCTGGGGAGCGTCGGCTTTGATCAGCGTCTGTTGCAATTCCTCCGATGCGCGAACTTGTTTGATATGCTCGACCATATGCCAGAAGACTTCGCGATTCAGATCTACCCGAAGGCAGTGCGCCCCTATAGATTCAGCGCGGTATAAATCGGTGATGTGAAGACTCTGGAGTGCCTCAAGTTCCCTGGGTCCAAACCCGATCGAGAGCAGCGCCGACTGATCTGCCTCCGCCCGGCACCGGATGGCATACATCAGCACCGCAGTGGTTAGATCCGTTTCCTTGGTTGTTGCCATCGTCTTCTCCTATTCATGCCACAGTGGTTGGCCAGACTCCCGTGATACCCGATGCAGGACACGGTATGTCCCGATAAGCGCCACCAATCTCGTCCAATCTTCATCACTTAACCAGCGCCACATATGGGCGCTTACCAGGCCCGGCTCTAACGGCGCGATAGCCTTAAACAGCTGGCTCTGATCTTGATCGGCTAAGGAGACTTGCAATACAGAGCCTTCCTTTAACAGCGCATCAATCTTCGCGAACGGGACTGCCATCACTTCCGAGCACGCGGCTAATTGCCACCACACTGCGGTCACTAACTGCCGCAGATCCTCATCAAGCGCATCGGTCAGCGCAGCATCGGGCACATCCTGTACGACAAACCCCAGTCCCTGCTCACTTAACGGTTTGATCAGATGACCTAGACCGTGAGCGTGGGCGAGTTCGATCGCCAATTGACCGGAGCGCTGCCTCAGCTCATTCAATGTGCTGGGCTCCTTCGTGGCACCGTGTGCGAGATTTGCGCATCCTTTGGCCTGGGCAGTCTTCGTTACCGGGGCTCGCTCCATTCCCGCAGTTGGAGCGAGCGCTATACCCTCTGATTTGTCCGATGAGGTAACTGTCCGCTCGCGCGCCAGTATCGGAGCACACTCGACGACGTCTAAGGTGATCTCTGGGAGTGGCCTGCCTGCAATCTGCGCATCCAACTCCAGTCGCACCAGTGCGGGGTCCGCATCTGCCACTGCGGCAATTTCAGTCTCGAGCGCGCCGCGCAATGCATCAGTCGACCAGTCCGGAGCATCGTAACGACGGCATAGAGCGGCAAAGGTTTCATCAAATTCCATCTCCGCGCCCAGCGACCTTTTGCTCCAGATAGCGCGTGCTGCACGCTCCAATCCCTGAATACGCGCAACCTGTGGTGTTCCCATACCCGCCGAGAGTGCTTGAGGAATCAGCGGCAGCAACGTTGTCACCGCGTAGGCCATGCGGGATATCAGGGTTTGGCTAAAGCTCAGACCACGCGCGGTGATCAATTCAGACAGTCGGCGTTGAGACAGGGGTTGACCCTGAACTTCCGCCTCAAGAAGTGCCTTGGCTTCAAACACAGCCCGGGCTTTATCGATAAAGCACAGATTGTCTCGCAGTTCATTTTCGCGCAGGTGGGATAACAGGACATCGGATTCTGCGATCCAAGGTTTGAAGCAACAGTCCAGATAGCGAAAGGCTTCGTCGCCGGTTTCCTGATACAACGCCAACATCGCTCGAAGGCGAGTGTTGCCTCCTGCCAGCAGTAGGTAGCCTGTCTCGTCGGGTCGGCTCGTCACGACCAGTGGCTGGTCCAGACCCTGAGCACGGATAGAGGCCTTGATCCGTTCATACTCATTGTTTGGGCATTGCCGCGGATTGCGGTCGTAGGAACGAAGCTGAGTCACTTCCAGTCGAACCGGGCGACTATTGTCCAGTGCGACATCTTGCTCCGGCGACACAAGCGGCACACGATTTTGTGTCTCAACCGTCATGGCGTCTCACCACCCAGGCCCAGGCTGGCACAAGGTTTTGCACACTAGCCAGCAAAAAGCGATTGCCGCGAAAGTATCGGAAAGAAAAAAAGCGGACGGACCCATGAATGTGACAAAGGTCTTGGTGTGGAATGAAAAATGACGTCGACACATTGGCTTCCGTACCGAATCCAGGGAAGTCCTATTCCCCGACCGGGTAACTGATTGATCAAATTCTGAGCAACCCTAGCATCAAGTAAAGAGAAAATCTTTCGTAAAGTTTCTGACGTAGTTAGGCAACCCACTCAATGCATCCGCTTCGTTAGCACCCTGTATTTGCAACCAATACGTGAGGCCCCAGCTCAAATCGGCCCGTTGCGAATGAGTACATGGGCTTTTTTACAAGTGGCACTTGCACCAGCGGACGTCGACGCAGAAAGAGGAATAATGTGCAAAAAGATGCTCTGGTTTTGTCCCCGGCAGCCATCATTCATCTAATGACGCCCCGTCATGTCCGGATTCAGTCTTGTGGTTCGCGCGAGAATCAATAAATTATTCCTAAACGGATGAAGTGAAAATTCGAGAACTATCGAGGTTCAGCATTATCAAATTTACCGACGAGGAGTATTAAAAATGAACAGCAAAGAAGCAGCAGCATCGCTTGGTTACGCCGAGAAAACACTACGCGAATCAAGAGTCACCGGGAAGCTGGCAGGAGTGACGACACCCGCCTATATCAAACGCGGACATCGCATTATTTATGATAGAGATGATCTGTTAGAATGGACCGGGCAGTTTCGAAAAATTACCAACACAGCCCAGTCGTCAATCTAGGAATGGTCGGAAAAAAAGATTTGTGTGGCTATTGTGTTGCCAAGGGAAAAGAAGAACCTAGGACAGACATTCTTTTACCAGAAAAATAATTATAAGCTATTGATTTTTAAAGGAATCAATGGCGGACCGGACGGGACTCGAACCCGCGACCTCCGGCGTGACAGGCCGGCATTCTAACCAACTGAACTACCGGTCCAACGGCAGTTACTACTTTTCTCGATGAGATGGTGGGTGATGACGGGATCGAACCGCCGACCCTCTGCTTGTAAGGCAGATGCTCTCCCAGCTGAGCTAATCACCCCCGAAACCGAGACCGCGCATTCTACCGATTTGCCCTGTCATGTCAAACAATTGGAGAGAATATTTAAGGTGTTTTGTAGATCTACCTGAGGACTCGTTGCCTACAGCTTTCCAGGTTCGGAAATACGCGTATACTACGCGCCCTCCCCAACCGACAAAACATGTGAATCAGCATGGAAATTTAC
The DNA here is from genome assembly GCA_047618115.1 of Halieaceae bacterium. Classification (GTDB taxonomy): domain Bacteria; phylum Pseudomonadota; class Gammaproteobacteria; order Pseudomonadales; family Halieaceae; genus CALJGI01. Next base: position 8,176 of record JBLHKV010000006.1, read on the forward strand.
AAAGAATTTCACTTCGAGGCAGCACACCGGCTACCCAATGTCCCAGCTGGGCATAAGTGCGCGCGACTTCATGGTCACTCCTTCCACGTGCGCCTGGTTTTATCGGGTGAGGTCGACCCGATCATGGGCTGGGTCAGCGACTTTGCCGACATCAAGACGGCTTTCTCACCTCTATATGACCAACTGGACCATAACTATCTGAATGACATCAAAGGCCTGGAAAATCCGACTAGTGAGCACATCGCACGTTGGATATGGCAACATTTACAGACTGAATTGCCGTTACTAAACGCTGTTGAAGTAAGAGAAACCTGTACGTCTGGCTGTATTTATCGCGGAGAAGCTTGACAGCGCCTCACTTCGGTTATACACATTTTCTAGAAAGTGTCAAAAAGACATCACTTAGGCTGTTAACTGGAATACCCACATTAGGATAGTCTTGCATCTTATTGATTTTATTAGATAATTATTGTTTGATCAATTATTGGCCACAAATCACAAACGAAGGCTGCAGTGCTCCCAGCCGGAGATTCAACACTTTATACACCGAGTTATCCACAGATTCTGTGGACAAAAAATGGCTTTCTATATGCAAAAACCTAACTGAGCTCGGGACGAATTCCCTCGAACGACCGGTAGAGCCCCTGAATCTCTGCAAGATCCGCCTCGGCGTCCGCGCCGGTGATAAAGGGATCCAGAAAACCAACCACTTTATCGGGTGCGTTCACATAGGCTGGCTGCACCGGCACACCCGCCCCCGCCGCAATGTGATAGTAGCCGGTCTTCCAGGCACGAACCTTACCCCGGGTGCCTTCAGGGGTGTTCAGCAGCACCAGAGGTTGCCCCTTGGCGTACATCGCAATCATCTGCTCAACCACGTTGTTCGAAGCCGAGCGATCCACGGGAATCCCCCCCAGGTATTTCATCAGGCCGGATACGGGCCAAGGGAAAAGAGACATTTTACCCATCCAATAAAGGTCCAAGCGGAGAATAAACACCACCATGAGCATTAAAATAAAGTCCCAATTACTGGTATGCGGGGCGGCGATCATTACCATTTGACGCGCGTCACCCGGTCGACCTTTCACTTTCCAGCCAAAAACGGCGTAAAGTGGGATTACCAGAAGACGCAGAAGTGGGGTCAACAGGGGAGTATTAAAGATTGTACGTTTATACATCGCGTGAGCTCGAGCCGGGTTCGTACAGATTATAGCCAGCTGAGTGCACAAATGGCGAGCCCGAGAGATTCTTATCTTGCTTTGCTGTGATAGCATTACCGCCCCAAAAGTAAAGGTGGCCCCATGATTCGTACTCTGTTGATTAGCCTGTCCCTATTAGCACTCACTGCGTGCTCCACTACCGACTACAACGCTACGGTGTATCCCTTCAGCATCGATACAGAGCTACTGGCGGCATCCCCTATCAAGCGGGTGATTATTGCCGACGTCAATCTGGGTATTCCCTCGAGACAGTACCTTCGTTCATCCGAGGGCACAGTCGATGGCATGCTATCGGCTTATCTACGAGAAAATGGTTATCAGATCGAATCCAGTCGTAAATTTACCCAGGCGTGGAAGGTAGCAAGTCGGATCAACGGCAACCCTTTTGATCCTTCCACAGGCAAAGTTAACCAGAAGACTTTCGCCCTGAACATCATATCGGTAGCGAAGGAGCTGGCCGAAACCTCAAAAGTAGACGCCATAATCTTTACCGACCTCGTTGAACGCGACGTACAGTTCTCTGGGGGCTTATCACACCTGGCTCGCTGGGATGGCGTGTCACGCAAACCGACGCTGCGAGGCCCCGGTGATGGTGTCTCTGCCAATTTTGACTGGAGCAAGAGCGCGAGTGCTGCATCGCTTTGGGTCAGTGTCTACAATCTCGATCTACAACGCGTCTTCACCAGCATTGGCGGTCTGGATACTACGGACGCAATCGACACCAAGTCATCCACTGCTCACTTCACACGGCGACGCACTGTTCTGGAAAATGGCTCGAATTTACGCGAGGGCGTGGCACTGGCCATGCACCCATTCATCCCGATGGAAAAGTACCCGGGGGAAGCGACGCCTTAGAGAGCGTCCAGCAGCCTTTGAATACACCACATAACGGATAAACTGCCCAACACATAGGCCGGTGCCCACTGCAGGCGCTGGCTGACCCCGGACAAGAGCTTTTCACTTAGTCGCCAAACCACTATAGCGGCCATCAGAAATACTATCTGACCAATCTCGATACCGACATTAAAACTGAACAACGCCATCGGCACTTCGCCCGAGGGCAGGCCAATTTCGGTGAGTGCCCCCGCAAAGCCCATGCCATGAAGCAGGCCAAAACCAGAGGCCAACCACCAGGGATGGCGGTGAATGAGATCTTCCTGTCGCTTTGGGCCTGGCACCAACTCCAGTGCGACCACGAAGATACTCACCGCGATGGCAAATTCGATAAGTCCGACCGGGAAACTTATGTACCCAAGAGCGGCGAGGGATAAGGTGAAGCTATGGCCGATTGTAAAGGCGGATACTGTCCAGAGCAGGCGGGAACCCATGCCCACCAGTAACAAAAGCCCAAGTACAAAGAGCAGATGATCCAGGCCCGACAGTATGTGCTCGACACCGATGACAAGGTACTGTTTAAACACGCCAAAGCGGCTGGCCTTATCCGGCACAACAAATTTTGGAGCACCTTCATTCAGGCTGGTTTGTAGCACGCGGCCATCCGCGAGTTCCAGCATCACCATCACACTCGCACGGTTATCGGCCAGGCCACTGACACCCAACTCTTTACCTATCAGGCCACCCTCACACTGAATGTTCCACACGACCAAAACACCAGTTCCTTCAAATTGGGGTGGGGCTTGGGTCTCTGCCTCACAGCTCTCTGGGAGTATCGGGCGCAGCGGTACATTGCTGGCAGATTTTTGTGACGTCTTCCAAAGCACTCGATAGCTATTTTCAGCAGTCTCGTTAATTCTCAGCAGCGACGGTGCAAAACGATGAGCAAAGCTGGACTCAGCCACCATCACCGTAACCAGGAACAGTAACAAACCTGGAATGCGCATCACATTCTCACCTCGTAGGTTTGACGCAGCAGTTCCATTTGCCGCGCAAGTGCAGCGCGACGGTTTTCATCGACCAGTTCGCGCTCCAGTTTTTGTCGAACCTCGGCGAGCTCTGCATCCCGGGCAGGAACGTACTTATCTATCCAAACCAGGTGTTTGCCGTATACCGAAGCCAGCGGCCCGAGCCACTGCCCTTCCACCGGTTCCAGCTGCCCCAAACCCTCACTAAATGCAGCACCAAAGTTACGGGCGACCTGGCCCAGGTTCTGCCCGTTAAAGCCCAAGCCCGGCAGGAAGGGTGAGCTGAATTGTCGTGCCCTGGCGGGCGCCATAGATTCCGCACGTAATCTGACCAGGAGCGCCTCCGTCTCTTGTTCACGCTCTCGGGGTAGGTATAAATGTTGAAAGCTATAGCGAGCTGCCACCCGAAGCGCTTCGCGTTGCGCTGAAAATCGCTCCAGAATTTCCGCTTCATCCGGTGCTTTGATTTTAGCCTGGGCGAGCAATACCGTTTCCATCAACTGTTGTAAGCGTCGTTTTACAACCTCGTCCCCGAGGTGCAGCTCCAGTTTGAGCGCCTCTTGAAAAATCGTCTTATCGTCCTGTTCTTCTCCCAATCGCAAAAATCGCATATTGCGGATCAGTCTTTGTTCGACGACGGTGTCGAATAGATGAAAATTCCGGGAAAGCGCTTCCCGATACAACATTTCTCTGTCGAGTTCGGCAGCGACCAAGTTCTGCATTTGTTCGGTAGAAGGCGCACGCCGGGCGATGCTGACCCACTGCGTACGCAGCGCTTCAACACGCGCCTCAGACAAAGGGCCAACAGATGGAGCAGGTGGAGGGTACAACCGCAGATCGATACGCCATAGCAGATAGCCTATGACCATGAAGTGTATCCAGGGTCGACCCAGCCAGCGGCGCATTCGATTCATGGGGGCGAGTATCGGCTAATCGTCAAATTCGACGGTGTCACCCGTCGTGCCTGCGGCAATGGCGGAGTGGAGATCACCCGCAGAGAGCATGGCGGCATTCCACGTTGCTATATAGTTAAGTCCGTCGGCAACGTTATGGTCGCGTGAGTAGAGCAGCATCTCTTTGCTGCCACGAATGGCGAGAGGAGATTTCCCGGCGATCTCCCGGGCAATTTGTGTAACCCCCTCTAGCATCGCTGAATGATCGGCGTAAACCCGATTAACCAGGCCCAGACTAAGCGCCTCGGCGGCGTCGAAACGACGGCCTGTATACGCCAATTCTCGCACCATGCCATCGCCAATCAATTTAGGCAGCCGTTGTAAAGTACCCACATCGGCAACCATGCCAATATCAATTTCCTTGATTGCGAAGTAGGCATCCTCGGTGCAGTAGCGCATATCTGCACATGTCACCATATCAATTCCACCGCCGATGCATGTGTAGTGAATACAAGCCAGTACTGGTTTGCGGCAGCGCTCAATCGTACTGAGATTGTTCTGTAACGCTAATACAGAACGTCTAAATGCTTCTGCAGCGCGCGCCGGATCGCTGCTGTCTGGCATTAAAGATGTATCGCCAAACATCGCCAGATCCAGACCTGCGCAAAAATGTTTACCGCGGGCGGCCAGCATCACAACGCGCACCTGGGCAGTGGCATCACACCATTCGAAACTTGCCTGCAGCTCTCGCCACATAGCGGCATTCATTGAGTTAGCTTTGTCGCCCCGATTCAACCAAACCGTCGCAACTCCGCGGTCAAATTCGAGCTCGAGGGTTTCGTAGCTGGGTAATTCCATCATCCATTTCCAATGTGCCGTCAGATCAGCGCAGCATTGTAGATGGATAACTATGCGTCGGCAAACTGACTGTTATACCAGGCTGCCTGATTACGGGTGACTTGTTCGAGGCTGCTCAACACCGCTCGCCTGACCACCAGTTTATCCAGTAAACGACCAATGAAGCCCTCGGCTAATTCGTAGGACATTGAGTTCACCAGGCATACGGCTCCGGCTCGTTCTTCGATGCTGTACTCAAAAAAGGCATTTTTAAACGGGGGCTGAGGATTGCCATTAGGACGTTCGATGCGGATTTTGAAACCCTGACCTTCGCGCCATTCTACAACAGTCTCGCGTAACGCCTTGGTGGGCTTCTGGTACACCAAACGGCTAGCGCCGATGCCCTGCACCTGTTCGGTTGTGATTTCAGTGCTTAGTAGACCCGGTACATAGTGATGCGGAACCGATATATCGGACAACAAGCTCCATGCCTGCTCCCTGCTCAGCTGAACTTCAGCTTCACTGGTAAATGTTTGCACGCAGTGCTCCTACTGTTGAGGACACGCCTCGGCGAATTCCGCGGCGTAGTGGTTTATCCATTCCTTGGCGGCTTCATCTCTGGAGAGTTCTCTACCTTCAACTTCCTTCATGCGCTTTTTGTAATTTTCAATATGACAGAACTGCGCAATCATCCGAGCTTTGAATTCTTCGTCAGCCTGCTTGAAGCTTATCCCAATTTGATAGGTATTGTCCTCATCCGTACACCAGACAACGCTACCCACTGCATTGTACTTTGGCCATAGATCTGGCATCAGCAGAGAAATTTCCTGACCAATCGTCAGCGGTTTTTCCAGGCTAATAGTCATGCCACCTGCCGACACATTCAATAAGTGCGCAGTGGTGGTCTTGCCACCGCCCCGTTGTATTCTCACTCCGGCAGGAACTTCCACCGGATGTCTCATAAATTCTCTCATAGATCCTTCTTATGCCGTTCCTGCTGGCAGCACCACATTGTGCTGGCCGCAGACCCCTATGCCGGCCCATCCGACTTTTTCTCGACAATATAATGTCTCGTTTAACATTAGATCGGGTTCCCAGTCGCTAGTTTCAATGCCTTTTGTGACGAAATACACAAAAAATCAATCATTTAGCTCATATCAGGGTAAGGATTTGGCATATTCAGATCGATACTAACGCCGCGCCGGGGGATACCCAGCTGCCCGCTTTCAAGCTTTATATCGTCTGGACCCAGCACCTCGTGATCAAATTTATAGATAGGTAGACGACGGCCAGCACTGGCTTCCTCGTCGTACACCGCTGCGGCCTGGGCAACGCCTTCGTTAGTTTTTTGCCACGCGCTCATAGCCCGCTCGCCATGCCGACGAGCTAGCATTTGCGTCACCACACCTGGGGCGAGCACGGTGGCAGAAGCGTTATTCCCGCCAAAGCCTTTGGCGTTGATTACAGCGTAGCTCATCGCGTCCCGATCCAGTTCGGTGTGGCTTTGACTCAGGTTCAGGTTGCTATGATGTACGTCGTCTGCCACTGCATCCATAGTCTTGATGCCCGGCAACCATCCGTGCGCCCAGGTGCCCAGCGTTGCCATCATCTGGTCGCCAGCAGCCGTCCCGATAGAGTGCCCGAGATAACTCTTAACCGCACAAACAGGCCAGTTTTCGATACCAAAGTTACGGGCACACTCGTTGAGAATATGTGATTCAGTCACGCGGTTTTGCGGTGTACCCGTACCGTGGGCCTGAACAAAGCCGCCACGTTGTAGACTGGATTCACCGATGATAGCGCGCGCATTGGCAAGGGCCTTGGCGACCGTGATGTAGTTACCCACGCCGGGCGCCGCTATCGATTTCTTGTGGCCGTCTGCGTTGATATACACTTCGCTGACCGCGCCGTGAACGGTAGCACCCAGCTCCAGTGCAAGTGCGTCGTCAAACAGCACAACAAACTGGGCAGATTCAGCGATAGTAAATCCACGATTCTCCGCAAAGGGACGGCAGGCACGACGGTGATCTGGCTCCTGAGAAGCATCCAGTCCATCGAGTTCGCGAAGATCATTGTCGCTGGCCAAGGCTCCCATGGCCGCATACCCTTCCATAATCTCAGGTGTGATGGGTGCTTCGCTGTTGCCGACAATGGCAATTCGACTGCGTCCGCTACGAATGTCATTGATGCCCTGCCGCAAGTTATAGAGAAAGCTCGCACAGGCGCCCATGTTGGTGCCTGTTGTGCCCAGGCTCCCCAGCACATACGCGTTAATAAAGTCGGCCGGCATCTCGGCAAAACCGAAGGGACAGTATTTGGACGTTACGCGTTTGCCGTTGTAGCGCGCTTTTACCATGCCGCCATTAGCATTAGCATCCAACTGACTCATACCGCTGCCTGCGTAGACGCTGATCTGATCGGGCGCAACGCGCCGCTGCAATTGCTCCCAATCCAGACCGCAACTGGCCAGCGCATCCGAGGCTCCGTAAATGGTCATCTCTAGGCCACGAGGATGGCTGCGTGCCGGGTATAGTTTGCCCGGCTCAAAACCAGTAGGCAGCTGCCCAGCAGATTTAACCGCACCCTCCAGCGTAGTCGGCAACAGTACGGCCATTCCCTGCTCGCTTTCGACCCTCACGTGGGTTTCGTCTGTCGCGGTCACATGCCACCCCTCGGGCAAGCGCTCTGGCAACTGCTTGCGCTGGGTAACAAAGGTCAAGGGAGACTCGGCAGAGTGGGCAACTAGGCGCTTGTTCCAGAGTATTGCGTCGACATCAAAAAAATGGGGTTCAATTCGACGAACCAGCGTATGTTGGTGCATGTAGTCAAGGTGGTTTTCAGCTGCACTGTCCAACCCCATAACATTGCTCAGCGCTGCGTAGGTCCCCTCCATCTGCTTTGCCGATAGTGCATCGGCGACCAACAAGCGATAGCCATGGTGGGAAGAACTACGCCCGGCGGGACTGATGCCGCCAAAGCCAATAATGAGAGGAAGTGCAGTCACAGAAAAATCCAATAGTAATCCGAATCGGTAGCGCATAATAATAATGGGGAAGACACTTGCAACTTACGACATATCGGCCAGATACTATGGTAAATCAGTCATAAAGCGAGTTAACAGCTTTGTTCAACGTGGTAATGGCGCTCTACCCCGCCGCCCTGGCATCCAGTATTACGCTACCGATGGAAATCCTCCACGCCGCTGATAACGTGTCCCGGGCAATTAACCGTGGACCATCACGACTACAGATCCAGATAGCTGCCTGCGATCTAAACCCGGTTACCACGAGTGGCGGTGTGCTATTACAACCAGATCGCTGTCTGGACGAGTTGGATGATGTCGATCTGCTGCTATTACCGGCAATGTGGCGAAACCCCATGCCAACGGTACGTGCACACCGCTCACTATTACCGCAGTTGGTTGCTATGGCGGACCGTGGCGCAAAAATATGTACCGTCGGTTCTGCCACCTGGTTCCTGGCGGAAGCGGGAGTTCTGAACGGTCGAGCTGCCACCACGCACTGGTACTTCTTCGATGCATTCAGCCGTGCCTACCCCGGCGTGGATTTGAAAACCAGGCACACCATTACCCAGTCAGATAATCTCTACTGCGCGGGCAGCGTCAACTCGGTGGCCGACCTCATGGTTCATATCGTCGAACAGTGGCTGGGAAACGAGGTCGCGCGCGCGGTGGAAGGCCATTTCTCACCGGAAATCCGTCGACCTTTCGAGGCACACGCCTACCTGTCCAAGGGATTGGGCAGTAATCCTGATGAGTTGATTATCACCGCCCAAGAGTGGTTGATGGACCACGCCTCCGCCGATATCACCATCGGAGCAATGGCGGCAATCCTGGGCGTGAGTGTCCGGACACTCAACCGGCGATTCCTCACTGCCACCGGCATCAGCCCTATGACCTACCTCACCCAGCACCGCGTCAACACCGCCAAAGAAATGCTGCGCACAACTGATATCGGTATTGGCGAAGTTGCCTTTCACGTTGGCTACGCCGACGCCAGCTACTTTTCCAGCGTCTTCGCGCGACTGGTAGGAAACACGCCCGGTGGCTATCGCCGCAGTATTCGAGGCAAACTATTTAGCTTACAATAGCCGCCTATTTTTAAGCACATACCAACTCAGGAAATCCCATGTCAATAGATCCGATCGTCATTGTTAATGGTGCGCGCACGCCTATGGGCGGACTTCAGGGCGCCTTCGCAAGCGTGAGTGCGCCAGAGCTCGGGGCGATCGCTATAGCTTCCGCGATAAGCCGATCCGGTATGGAGCCCAACAACGTCGACGAAGTGTTTATGGGTTGCGTGTTGCCGGCAGGCGTCAACCAGGCACCGGCCAGGCAGGCCGCGCTTGGCGCAGGCATCCCAAATACCGCTGGAGCGGTGACGATAAACAAAGTGTGTGGCTCAGGTATGCAGGCGGCCATGTTTGGTGCCGATACCCTGCGCGCCGGGAACGCGGACGTCGTTATTTGCGGCGGCATGGAAAGCATGAGCAACGCTCCCCACATGATAGCAAATGCACGCAGCGGGGTTCGCACCGGACACGCGCAATTGCGCGATCATATGTTCACCGATGGCCTGGAAGATGCCTACACTGGCAGGGCAATGGGCAGCTTCGCTCAGGAAACCGCCGATGCTCACAACATTACCCGCGAAGAGATGGATGCCTTTGCTATTGAGTCACTGAAGCGGGCTAAGGCTGCTATCGAAGACGGTCGCATGGCTGGCGAGATTGCTCCGGTCACCGTCAAGTCGCGCCGGGGCGAAACCGTGGTTGAACACGATGAACAACCCTTTGCCGCCAATATAGAGAAGATTCCAAATCTGCGGCCCGCCTTTGCCAAAGACGGAACAATAACTGCCGCCAATGCCAGCTCCATTTCCGATGGAGCCAGTGCCTTGCTTATGATGCGGCAATCCGATGCCCTTGCACTCGGACTGAAACCCATGGCGAGACTGGTGGCTCAAAGCAGAAATTCGCAGCTACCCGCTGAATTTACACTAGCTCCGATCGGCGCCATCGAAAAGGTTCTAGCTCTTGCTGAATGGCATATCAATGACGTCGATTTATTTGAAATCAACGAGGCATTTGCCATGGTAACAATGCTGGCTATGCGCGGGCTGAACCTCGACCATAGCAAGGTCAACGTACACGGTGGGGCCTGCGCTCTTGGCCACCCGTTGGGCTCTTCGGGTTCGCGGCTTATTGTCAGCCTGATGCACCAACTGGCCCACTACGGTAAATCACGTGGCGTCGCATCTTTGTGCATCGGCGGCGGCGAAGCCACCGCCGTCGCTATCGAACGCATTGTCTGATTGGTCAGCGGAAAACACTCATGAGCTTAAATAGCATAACTGAACTAATAGAAGACATCCGCCAGGGTAAAATGGTTATCCTCATGGACGATGAGGACAGGGAGAACGAGGGTGACCTGATCATCGCGGCAGAAGCCGTGACACCGGAAATCATTACTTTTTTTTCCAGCGAAGCTTGCGGCCTTATATGCCTGCCTCTTACAGAGACGCAGGCTAGAAGACTGAAATTACCGCTGATGGTAAGAGACAATCGCTCGCAACACGAAACTAACTTCACAGTGTCGATCGACGCCTCAGAGCGCCTGGGACCAGGTATCAGCTCCATTCAGCGCGCGGCCACAGTCAGGGCGGCGGTAAATCCGCAGGCCACTCCCGACGACATCAATCAACCCGGACACATCTTTCCACTCGTGGCAAAAGCCGGTGGCGTGCTGCGCCGCGCGGGGCACACCGAGGCTGGCATAGACCTGGCACGGATGGCGGGTTTCCAGCCAGCTGCGCTTATCGTTGAGATCATGAATGAAGATGGCACCATGGCGCGACGTCCACAACTGGAAGAATTCGGCGCCAAGCACGGCATCAAGATAGGCACTATCGCCGACCTCATCGCCTATCGCTCCATACACGAACAGACAGTGGAGCTGTGCGACAGTAAAACCGTGGAAACAGAATACGGTGAATTTGTGCTGTACAGTTATCGCGACCTCATAGACGATGTGGTCCACTACGCCATGGTGAAAGGCGAGATTAAAGAAGACCAGCCGGTAGTCACCCGAGTCACAAATATGAACCCATTGCGCGACCTGCTCAGCACTCGACTGCCAGGTGAAAACGTGGGGTGGAGTATCTCTGAGTCGCTACAACGAGTTGCAGCAGAAGGCTGCGGCGTAGTGGTGTTATTAGGTCAAACCCCCAACACCGAGCAGGCGTTAGCAGCAGTCCGAGAATTTCCTGGGCTACCTGCAGCACCAACTGGCGAGATGGATGGTACCCAGATATACAGGCTAACTGGAACCGGATCACAGATCCTTCAACAGTTAGGCGTCACCAAAATGCGAGCGCTGGCGTCTCCAACCCATTACAACGCGCTGTCTGGTTTTAACCTCGAAATTACCGAGTTTATTGAAGCCTGAGCCCAAATTATGGGGACCCGCACCAGCACAAGGGCTCAAACTGACGGTTTTACTGCGCGTTAGGGGGCTGGGTGGGAGACTGCTTTCCGCAAAGCGAATTACGTGGAGCGACCGGAAGGCAGTCTCCTGCCCAGTCACCGGAATAACACACAAAAGCCCTCTCAATTAAGTAAACTGTCCCCATAATTCCTTACACCGTACAACTGACGGTTTTACTGCGCGTTAGGGGGCTGGGTGGGAGACTGCTTTCCGCAAAGCGAATTACGTGGAGCGACCGGAAAGCAGTCTCCTGCCCAGTCACCGGAATAACACACAAAAGCCCTCTCAATTAAGTAAACTGTCCCCATAATTCAGATGAGTTTTTCAAAATCTGCCGGGCGCTTTTCAAAAAAAGCCATAATTGCCTCGATATTTTCCGGCGAACCAGCCTGTTTCTCCGTGCCCTTATGTTCAGCTTTCAGTGCCGATTCAATACCGGTACTGTGAGCCGCTTTTAAACAACGCTTGGTTTCCTGCAAAGCGGTTACCGGCCACTGCGCGATCTCTTCGGCTTTTTTGAGCGCATTCCTGAGCAAGTCATCGTCGCTGTAAACCCGCGTTGCGATACCGGTCTCCAGGGCCCTATCGGCATCTATCCACTCTGCTGTATAAAATAATTCTGCCGCCCTTCTGGCACCTATATTTGCCTGCAATAGGTAGCTGCTGGCAAATTCGGGAACCAAACCCAGGCTGGCAAAGGGCAGTCGCATACGCAGATTCTCACCAACGTACAAAACATCGCAGTGAAATAAGATTGTAGCGCCACCACCCACGGCTACGCCGGCGGCAGCACCTATTAAAGGCTTATCAAATGCTATGAGTGCTCGCTCAGTGGCGTGAAAGGGCTGATCTGCAATATCGCCGGGCACATTGAAGCTCGAAAGATCCACTCCCGCGCAAAAATTTCCGCCTGCTCCACTCAACAAAACACAACGCACGGCCGGATTATCCATTGCCGTAACGAGTGCGTCCCTGAGTGCAAACCACAGCTCATCATCGATGGCATTTTTTTTCTCGGGGCGGTTAAGGGTTAGGTGTAAAACGCCATTTTCAAGCGAGCTCAACAGAGAGTTAGACATGAGAATACCTAGCGATGAAAAGTCGTCGATTGATCGAGATTGCTGCGGTCGGTCAGCGCGTTATTGACGTCGGCATCGACCTGCGGGTAACCGAATGAAATCCCGAATAGCAATTTTTCCGAGCTATCGACCCCCAGAATTTCTCGCACGCCGTCTGCGTTAAAACTCAAAGCAGTCTGCGGGCAACTGGCCAAACCGTGAGCTGTCATAGCCAGCATCAGAGTTTGTGCATACATGCCCACATCGCAGGCCTCTCGCAATCCAAACGCCTCTGGCATAAAAATAAATGCCACGTGGGGAGCACCGAAGAAATTGAAATTCTGCATGAACTGGAGCTGCCGACCTTCTTTATCGCCGCGCTCTATACCAACGGCCGCGTAGAGTGTCTGCGCAGCACCATACTGACGTTCTTTATAAACGCCTGCGTAAACGCCTGCGTAAGGAAAGTCCATGCTGATCTTGCCTTCCATTAAGGCTCCGCTCATAGCGCCTGCCAACTTATCACGTACATCACCTGAAGCAATATGGGTGAGCCAAGGTTGCGTGTTGCAGTTGGAAGGCGCCCATTGAGCAATATCAAAAACCTTATCCAACAAGGCCTGCGGAACTTCAGCTGGCAGATAGGCTCTGGTAGAGTGACGACTGGATACTATTTTGTTGAATACAGATGCGGCATCTGTCATTAACCTACTGCTCCATTTTCAAACAGCGCTGCAATAGCTTCGGGCGAAACGCCAGCTTCGGCGAGAATAGCCCTGCTATGACAACCGACACCCACCGGTGTGGCACCTATCTCTCCGGGGGTGCGGCTGAATCTAGGCGCTGGGGCTGTCTGCACAACACCGTCGCGTTCCACGAAGGCATCTCTGGCGACATTGTGTGGATGGGCGGGCGCTTCGTTCATATCCAGTACCGGTGCAAAGCACACGTCGGTTCCCTCCATTATTTCACACCAGTCATCGCGGGATTTACGGCTGAAAATATCGGCGACCCGGGATTTCATTTCCGGCCACTTCGTTTGGTCAAATTGGGTGGCGAAGTTCGCTTCTCCCTCCTGTTCTATTCCCAGCTTTTCCATTAAAAGCGCGAAGAACTGAGGTTCAATCGACCCCACTGATATCCATTTACCATCGGAACACTGATACGTATCGTAGTAGGGAGCAGCCCCATCGAGCATATTGCTCTGACGTTCATTGTTCCACATTCCCATAGCGGCGAAGCCCTGCGTGAATGCCATCAGAGAAATCACACCATCGGTAATAGCAGCATCGACCACCTGCCCCAGCCCCGAGTTTTGTCGTTCGTACAGCGCCGACATAATACCGAGTAATAGATACATTGAACCGCCACCGAAATCGCCCAACAAATTAAGCGGGGGAACGGGGCCTGAATCCTTGCGACCGATGGCATTCAAAGAGCCCGTTATAGCGATATAATTGATGTCGTGGCCGGCGGCGTGTGAGAGTGGTCCGGACTGCCCCCACCCAGTCATTCTAGCGTATATCAACCGTGGATTGCGCTGTGCACAGACGTCGGGACCCAGGCCCAGCTTCTCCATGACACCCGGACGAAACCCCTCTACTAGTACGTCGGCAGAATCCACCAATTTCAGAGCCGCCTCGACTCCCTCTGACGATTTAAGATTAACCGCGATAGAACGTCTACCTCTATTCAGAACGTCCGCGGGATTTTCCTGGGCGCCGAGAGCATTACCACCGGTAAGCCTATCCACACGAATAACGTCGGCGCCAAGATCCGCCAGCAGCATACAGGCAAAGGGGCCGGGTCCGATGCCGGCAAATTCAACCACTTTGAGTCCCGTCAGGGGTCCAGACATAAGTTATCTCCTACAAAAAATTGAGCGGTTATCAGGTGCCAGTAAATTTGGCGGCGCGCTTTTCTTTAAATGCCTTCATTCCCTCCCGCGCATCGGCGGAGGCGAATACGGGGCCCGCGAGTTCGTCGGAGGCAATCATAGCATCTTCCTCGGAGAGGCACTCTTGATGCTCCCGCAGGGAACGAATGACTGCCTTCACGGCCAGTGGCCCGTTTTGGCATATTTTCATCGCCATATTCCGCGCCTCAGCAAGGGTCTCTCCCTTGGGTACGACACGGTTGATCAGCCCGAAGCTTAGTGCCTGTTGCGCCGTAATATGGTCACCCAACAAGAGCATTTCAGCCGCCAGGCAATAGGGGATTTGCCGGCGCAATCGAATAGTAGATCCAGACATGGGGTAGAGTCCACGAGCCACCTCGGTAACGCCGAAAATAGCATCCTCAGCGGCAATACGAAGATCTGTACCCTGCAGTATCTCAGTACCTCCAGCCAGAGCATAGCCCTCGACCGCCAATATTATTGGCTTGCAGGGTCGGTTATCGCGGAGCAGGGACTGCCAGTGAATATTGGGCACCTCTCCCATCAGTGCCATAAATTCTTCGGTGGTTTTATGTGACCCCTCCGCCCCGGCCTTGAGGTCCATGCCAGCACAAAAAGTATCTCCATTGGCGGTGAGGATGGCGCAATATAAATCGTCGTCCTCATCGAGCAATCGCCACGCTCTATACAAGCCCAATAGCATTTCCGGAGAAAATGCATTCTTCGCTTCGGGACGGTTGAGCGTTACGGTAAGGATGTGTCCTTCCTGCTCAACTATGCAATTGTTTGTGCTGATATCTAATTCTGACACGCTGCTCTCCCGGGACTAATTCGCTATTCGATAGTTGCCGCTCTCGATCATCTCTACCGCCTTTTTATAGGCTGGCTTGCCACTGGGCGCTCTGGGAACCTCCGGCACAATATGAAGTTCCCTGGGTACTTTATATGCTGCAATATGTTCGCGAGCTGTGTTCATTACCTCATCCAGGCTGAGCTGCTTGCCAGCGCGGGTGGATATCACAGCTGTCACCCGACTACCCCAACGCTCGTCCGGCGTGGCGACGACCAATGCGTCGAATATATCCGGGTTATTTTTTAGCGCCTGTTCAACCTCCTCCGGAAAAATTTTCTCGCCACCGGAGTTTATACAATTGCTGCCGCGCCCAAATATGCTGATGGATTCATCGACCTCCAACTGCGCCTCATCTCCGGTCAACAACCATATCTGGCCATCGACTTCGACGAAGGTTTTTGCGGTCTTTTCCGGATCGTTGTAGTAACCCACTGGAATATAGCCGGACCGGGCGAAGATGCCAGATTCCCCAACTTCACAGTGTCGATGAGGCTCGCCCTCACGATCGAGAATGACATCCATGAACGCCGTTTTCATGACGTTACCCAGGCCTCCTTCAGTCTTTTGTTCGCCACTGTCCATACCCATATTGCCGGATTCCGACGAGCCGAAGGCATTGGTAATGAAACAATCGGGGAAGTGACGTTTAAAGGACTCCTGCTTGCTGGTTGAGAAAACCGCCCCACCCGAGCCAATCGAAAATACCGACGTCAAATCCCAGCGTCCAGGGTTTTCTGCAAGCGAATCAAGCAAGGGAATTGCCATCGCGTCACCAACGATTGAGATGGCGTTCACCTTTTCTGCCGCAACAATATCCCAGACCTGCTCACCGTTGAGTGAGCGGCTTGGATTAAGCACTACCGTATTACCAGCCAGTAGCTGAATACAGGCGTACCACCAGCAGGCTCCGTGCATCAACGGCGCCAGCGCCATCCCCACAATAGGGAAATCACCGATACGATTTACGATAGCCTCTGGGGTAGTTACCGGGCCATCGGGATGAAAGAAGCCCCCTCCCCCCATCGCCGCAAAGAACACATTTTTGTGTGGCCAGATAACACCCTTGGGCATGCCTGTTGTGCCACCGGTATAAAGGATAAATAGATCTTCATCGGCTCTCTCGGAAAAATCCCGGCGATCACTATGTCCACCTATAGCAACCTCGTATTCGACACTGGCGAGAGTAGCCAGGTCCTGACCCGAGTCGTCGTCCACGCAGATCAGTGTGGTCAATGCACTCGCTGAATGTCGAATCTCCACTATTGCGCCAATAAACTCCCTTTGATGGATACAAGCCACCAGGTTTGCATTGTCAAAGATGTAAAGCAGCTCTTCCTCGACGTAGCGGTAGTTGATGTTGATGGGCACTGCACGCAATTTAAAGCACGCTAACATCGCCTCCAGGTACTCATTGCAATTGTAAAGATACAAACCGACGTGGTCATCTCGCCCCACTCCCTGCTCCGCCAGGTAGTGGGCCAGCTGATTGGCGCGGCGCTCAAGCTGCGCAAAACTCGAACGCGATTCTCCACACACCAAGGCCGCGCGATCTGGGACAGTATCGGCGACCATTTCAAACATGTCTGCGAGGTTATAGTGTTTACTCATAGCGTTCCCATCATGTCTGCCGTAAATTCGATCAAGGCTTGTCTCCACTGACAACCCACATCGAAAAGAATTGCGCCCCGCCGCCATAGGCGTGTCCCAGAGCAAGATTTGCACCATCCACCTGATGATCGCCGGCATCGCCTCGAACCTGGCGAGCAGCCTCCGCAAAACGAATCATCCCGGAGGCGCCGATGGGATTGGACGACAACACCCCCCCCGAGCAATTCCAGGGAATATCACCGCCCTCATCCAATGAGGTTGCTCCCTCCAGGGTCAGCTTCCAACCCTCACCCTCCTCCGCAAAGCCGAGGTTCTCCAACCACATCGGCTCATACCAGGAAAATGGCACGTAGACTTCAGCGCAATCCAGGTCCCGGCGGGGGTTAGTGATACCCGCTTGTTGATAAACATCCTTTACACAGTCCCGACCTGCTTGAGGGTTAACTTCCTCTCGGCCGGCGTACATAGTGGGCTCAGACCTCATGGCAGTGCCTCTAATCCAGGCGGGTTTCCCCGGCGACTGCCCTGCCAGGTCTTCACTGACAATCACCATCGCACAGGCTCCGTCGGAAGACGGACAGCTCTCCAGAAAACGCAGAGGCTCCCAGAGCATGGGAGAAGCCTTCACCATCTCCATGCTGATGTCCTTGAGCTGTAGATGCGCCAGAGGATTGCGCAAGGCATGTTTTCGATCTTTCACGGCAACCCGCATTCCCACATCTTCGGGAGCTTCAGATCGGCGAATATACTCGCGAATGATAGGCGCGAAATAGCCACCTGCTCCCGCATTCAGATGCGGCGAAAATGGATGAGGATTGGATAGGGCCCACATCGCATTAGATTCTGATTGTTTCTCGAATGTCACCGTCAGCACGCGCTTGAACACGCCGCTCTGAACATGGGATGCCGCTACAATCGCGGTTGAGCCACCCACTGAACCCGCGGTGTGCACTCTCAACATCGGCTTGCCGTTACAACCCAGAGCGTCGCATAAATAGGCCTCGGGCATAACGACTCCCTCGAACATATCCGGCGCTTTGCCGATAACCACAGCGTCTATGTCATTCCAGCTAAGGTCTGCATCATCCAGAGCATTTTGGGCAGCTTCTCGCACCAGGCCTGCAATGGACACATCGCCACGCTTGGTCTGGTATTTAGTTTGTCCGATTCCAACTACAGCAGCTAATTCGGCCATTACGCGCCCTCCAGAACTGTCACAAGATTGTGTTGCAGACAGGCGCCGCTAGTCGCGTGAGCCACGCCTCTTTGATACTTACCATCGATGATCCGCTGCGCCACCTCACCTATTCGAGACAGGCCGGACGCCATCATCAGATTCCCGGCGAGGACACCCCCGGACGGATTAATGTCGACACTTTCGTCCAGCTGCATCGAGCGGCTCAAAATAATTTCCTGATGGCTGAAAGGGGCATAAAGCTCTGCAACTTCGACCGGCGCGCTAAACAGACCTGCTTTCTCGGCGGCGAGTCGGGTCGAAACCGATTCAGTCAGGTTACGCGCCCCAAGGTGATGAGTTTCAATGCGGTGATCGATCCCGCGAATAATAGCGTAGGGCAGCCCAAGCTCCCGCGCCTTGTCCACGGTGCATATCACCACCGCGCTGGCACCATCGGAAGACGGACAACAATCGTGCTTTCGCAATGGCGAGAGATACGTATCCTCACTCATGAGGGAATCCGCATCTGCCTCACCGCTTAATTGTGCATGCGGATTACTCAGGGCATTGCGACGAGAACGA
This sequence comes from Halieaceae bacterium, assembly GCA_047618115.1. Classification (GTDB taxonomy): domain Bacteria; phylum Pseudomonadota; class Gammaproteobacteria; order Pseudomonadales; family Halieaceae; genus CALJGI01. Next base: position 26,668 of record JBLHKV010000006.1, read on the forward strand.
ACCACAATCTCGGCCATATCGCGTTCACTAATATGTCCTGCATCGAGCATAGCGCGCGCCTGAAGCGCTGCCATGCCGATGGAATCGGCCCACAGCGGCGCCACATAGTAGGGGTCCATCTGCAAACTGAGTACATGGGGAAGCTCACCCGGTGATGATTTGCCAAAACCGTAGATCAACGCCGACTCGGCGTGCCCCATCTGTATCTTCAACCAACCCTCATACAGCGCCCAGGCGCCATCCATTTCAACGTGACTCTCTTTGATCGGCGGTACCGCACCCAGCGCATCGACTCCCGACACAAATGCAAAAGCGGCACCCTGGAGGTAGTCACAGCTGCCGGAGCAGGTAAAATCAACGTCTTGTGCCGACTTAAAACCGACCCGGGCGAGGGCCTCGCTGACTACCGGCATAATCAGTTCAACTTCGTTGTGTGCCCCGGCATCGGCCACGCAGTCTGATTGTACATAGGAAACAATGGCGACATCTCTCATGGCTTATTTTCCTATCTCTGCAATGGGCATATCCGGTTCCGCAAGCGGCCGAAAATAGCGGATGTTCTCCATTTGATAACCCCACTCCTCCTCTGGCTTCCAAACCGCTTCGACTCGCATACCAATGCGAACGTCTTCGTTCTCGCACTCGCTGAGCAAGTGAATGAACGACAAATTGGAACCATCGGGGACCAGGTTGGCGATGACGTAGGGTGGTTTTATGAGATTTCCCGGAATGGGTATATGGACAATAGTGAAAGATTGGACCGTCGCGTGGTCGGACAGTTGTACCTCTTCTACAGTGGCAACTCCGCAACGGGCGCAACTGCCTCTGGGTGGCGCATAGACCTTTTTACACAGTGGACAGCGTTGTCCGGTTAACCTGCCCTTTTTGAGCTGGGCAAGAAATTGTGCGGTGCTCTCCCCCGCCGTGAAATTGTATTTCAGGTACAGCGGCTCTTCGAGATTCGTTATCGGTTCGTCGTCGCCAATATCCGAGGGGATCTGGCCCTCACCACGGGACGGTTCAAAACAGCTGATATCGGTTATGTGACCGCGGGTTTCGTCCGCCCAACGGACCTGCACCGACATACCCGTGAACATTAATGATTCCTCGCCGGCATCAACCATATGCAACATGGGTACATCGGCCCCATCCAGCTTGATCATCGCCCAGGCAAAAGGCCTGTCCAGTAAATGTTTCTCGCGGGGATGCTTTACCCAACTCCAGGTCGTTACCGTACCTCTGTCCGCCACGGGTACGAATTCAGATAAGGCCTCGGCCGTAACAGGATCATATTCCATGGGTGGTACGATCACCGCGCCATCACTGCCACGGATACCAAGCACGCGCTTGTTTTTCAGTGCACCTAGAAAGCGGCCAACAATCGGACCAGTAGATCGGGTGTAGGTATATCCGAGTTCAAAAGACTGACTCAATACCTTGGTGTGGGATACGGACATATTTACTCCTCCAGTTAGCAGGAGCAAGTATTCCGTAGCGAAACGCCAGACTCAATGACGGATTAACTCATCATCGGCTGACTAATAAAATCAAAAAAAAGGGGGGCTAGCCCCCCAAGCAGGGTAGTCCTATAACTCGAAGCGACTTTTACGCAACCAGACGACCGCAGCCAGTAAGCCGCCAGCAACTGCGACACTGCCAACCATCTCCAGGATAGCGGAAAAGCTCCAATTCGGGCCATAGCTATACAGACCAACATCGTCATTCACCATCACACTAGGCACATGATTGGCGATAAGCTGACCTACATATTCGGTACCAATGAAAAACTTTTCAAACATAACTACCGCCACCACCGGGGCGATAGCCAACATAAAGGGTGAACGTTTTGCCGCAGCCGAGGCCAGTAGCAGCCAAGCGTAAAATGGTGCAAACCAGATAGCCGACCCCACCAATGGCGTGAACTGGCGCAGCGCAAGGTCGAGCAGATTAACGTTAGCCCAGATCGTATCTACGGGGCTCATATCCAGGCGGTACACCAACAGCATGGCCAGCAACACATAGGCCAACTGCGTGACTATCGCGACGACTACCGTAACAAAGGGAATAAGAACTGCAGCTACGCCCATTTTGATGAGTACATCCTGCCACTCAGACACCGGCATACTCTTCCAGAACAACACGCTACGGTCCTTACGGTCCTGATACATGGCACCCAGCAAGTAGACGATGATGACGATGTTCATGATCACCAGGAAAAATACAAATATCCCTTCCAATAAAGGGTCTAGAGAACCACGGTCGACGAAATTTTCCAGTTCTGAATCAGCACTCCCGGAAGTACCGGGTGGTTGGAACGTCCATTTTTCGGAGAACTTCCACTCCTCGGGAAGCGTCTCTGATTCCTCAGTTTCCCATTCTTCACTAACAACCAGCTCCTGGGATTCGCCACCGTCTACGGTAACCGATACCCAGGCATCACTGGAGTGTTCCTGCATTATCACTTCCATCGCCGTATTGCCTACGATGCTCAAGCGGTTAACCAGCAATACACTTCCCAGCATTACGACAATCATCAATGCCGATATAATTAGCGGTGTTTTAATAAATGCCGTGTGGTGTTCTCGAACTTCGCGGGTCAGCATCGCCTGCGCTTTTTGTTTACTTATCATGATGCCTACCCCTCCAGCTGTACTTTGGCGACAAACAGATCCGCCACTGACGGCACCCGCAAATCACCCATGGTCGATAGTAAATCTCTATCCGGATCTGAGAAAATCAACGCTTTGCCACCAAATATTGATCGGCTACCCATCGGTCCCAGTTGCTCAGCCGCAGCCACATTCTCTCCGGTGACGTGCAGTTCGAGGTAACTGTCGGCTATGCTCTCCATACTCTCACTGAGCACTTTCTTCCCGTTCGCCACGAACATAATATCGGTGAGAATATTTTCCACTTCCTCAACCTGGTGAGTCGAAATAATGATGGTCCGCTCACTGTCGTAGTAGTCGTTGAGCAACTGCTCGAAAAAACGTTTGCGGAACAAAATATCCAAACCCAGAGTTGGTTCATCCAGTATCAGCAAGCGCGCATCGATGGACATCACGAGTGCCAGGTGAAGCTGCACCGTCATCCCCTTAGATAGCTGTTTAACCCTCATGTTGGCTTCAATATTAGTTTGCGACAGCTGATCCTCAGCCTGCTGCCTATTGAAGCGAGGATGAACACCCTCAGTGTAGTCCAGCAGGTCGGACACTTTCATCCACATTGGTAACACTGCCGTATCCGCAATAAAGCAAACCTGCTCCAGTAATTCGGCGCGCTGATGCACCGGATCCAGCCCCAGAACACTGAGTTCACCCTCGCAACTGCTCAGACCGAGTAGACTCCGCAGCATGGTGGTTTTACCCGCTCCATTAGGACCGAGTAAACCAAGAATGGAACCCTTGGGAATATCAAGATCGATGCCGTCAACAGCGGCGACCTTACCGTAGTACTTACGGAGACCGGAAGCTCGAATAATGGTATCAGTCACACTCGCTCTCCCATATGTGCCAGTTGGTTGGCAACTACGTCTATATCCAATCCCAGCTGTTTTACCCTGGTGGCAAAGTCTGGTAATTCCTTGTCTATAAATTTTTTCTGCTCGTTTTGCAGTAGCGTCTGACGCGCACCTTCAACAACAAACATACCCAATCCCCGTCGTTTTTCCAATAATCCATCATCGACCAATTCCTGATAGGCTTTGGCCACCGTTAAGTGATTAATTTGATATTCACTGGACACCTGCCGTACCGAGGGTACCGCTTCCCCCTCGGAGAAGGTGCCATCCATTAGGCATCCCACAACCTGCTCTCTTAGCTGCAAGTAGATGGGCTGACTTTCATTCCACTCTTTCGTCACGATAGTTTCTCTCTCTCGTTGGAATGCTGCTGGTTAGTCTTTAACGCGATCAATTTCACCAGAACCGAAGACCGACCTACTGACATCCGGGTCTCCGATGTAATTGACGTCACCGCTGCCCATAATGGATACATCCAGTTCCTCGCTAACCATGATGTTAGCGTCGCCAGACCCCATAACACTGACCTTGGCCGTGCGCGATGCCACCTGTCCCACGTCGATATCGCCGCTGCCCATAATGGCAATCTTGATGTGTTCCACCTCGCCTCCCTCGACAACCTCGAGGTCTGAAGAACCTGTGACGGATATAGAAAGGTTGGTAGTCTCTATTCTCCCCAGCTTCATATTTCCGGAGCCCGACAAACTGATTTTGGTGTCTCCTGCAACCTTGATCTCCGCCAGCTGCATATTGCCGCTACCGGTTAAGGAGAGGGTTAATACGTCGGCGCTGACGTCGTACATCTTCATATCACCAGAACCTTTCAAACTGAGTGCGAGAACACCGCTCTTCAGGGGGTTTACATAGACTGAACCCGATCCTGCGAGCTCTAGTGCCTCCAGCTCTTTTACGAACACTCTGTATTTGATGCGCTTGGTTTTACGCCCATCTGCATCACGTCCCAGCGTGATGGTGTCTCCGCTGAGGCGCATCGGGAGTGGGTCGAGGCGCGACTTTGAACCACGCATGGTGACCTGAGTCTCATCGCCCTGGGTAATCTCTACCTCAGCGCTGCCTTCGACATAAATCTTGGTGAAAGCAATATCATCGACAACTTTCACATCGGCAACTGCAGCTCCACTCACTGCTAATGCCATAGCCAAGCCTGCTAATTTGTTCATCGAATAACCTCGGTTTTGCCGCTTTAATATAGTGTTATATATGACTATAACACCTAATTTTCTTCATGCAAGTTTTTTTTTGCGTTGAATTACGATAGAGCACGGTGGTTATTTAGCGGCCTTGAATAGCCCCGAGCATGTTTCCGGCGATGGCAGCGGCAACCCGCCGCGCACGATCGGTGTGGGGGCCGCGGTAGCCCTCGTCTGCGGTGGCATTGAAGAGCGCCAGCCACGCCTCGAAATTTGCCGGGGTCAGGCTTTGTTTCAAGTGAAGCTCGCGATGGATATTCATGGTGTGCCGGCGATAACGATCATCCCCAAGCAGCAATTTGCACCAATAGTCGCGGATATGCGGGAGATGAACTTTGAGATCCACCGCCGCTACATCGAGGAATATCGGTGCCAGTTCCGAGTCTGCCAGGATTTTGCGATAAAAGGATTCAACAAACCTGGCTATCCGCGCCTCGCTGTCCAGATCTGGGTTCATTTATTGGGCTTGTGTGCCTTCAATCGTCGTTCACGCGCGCGCTGGCGATCGGTCATCTCCGCCTGTTTTTCTCTGAACGGATTAACACTGCCCTTAAACTCGATCCTGATGGGTGTTCCTTCAAGCTTCAGCTCTCGGCGAAAGGTCTTTTCCAGGAAACGTTTATAACTCTCGGGGACTTTATCGGTCTGATTGCCGTGAATCACAATAATCGGGGGATTATGGCCACCAGCGTGGGCATAACGTAGCTTGATTCTCCGACCATTAATAGTAGGTGGTTGGTGATCGCGCAGCGCCCCTTCGAGAATACGGTTGAGCAAGGTGGTCTGCAGCGGATGCGTCGAGGCGCGATACGCCGCGTCAATAGATTTGTAGAGGTTTCCTACCCCCGTGCCGTGCAACGCAGATATGGTGTGTATATCGGCGTAATCGATGAATTGGAGTCGTCGTTTCAACTCACTGCGAATGTTTTCTTTAACATCGGTCTCCAACCCATCCCATTTGTTCACCGCCAATACCAAACCACGACCTACATTCATAACGTGGCCCAGCAGGTGTAAGTCCTGATCCACGATACCCTCGCTAGCGTCCATCATCAGAACGACTACATTAGCGTCGTCGATAGCCTTGAGGGTTTTCACAATAGAGAACTTTTCTACGACCTCGCGTATGTTCTTACGCCGCCTGATCCCGGCAGTGTCTATAAGAGTGTAGTCCTTGCCATCGCGCTGATAATCTATATAGACACTGTCCCTGGTGGTCCCTGGCTCATCGTATACAACTACTCGCTCTTCACCGAGTAAGCGATTGACCAGCGTGGACTTCCCAACATTGGGTCGCCCAACCACGCCAATCTTGATCCCACGTTCGCTGGTATCTGTGGGTACGGTATGAATGGCGGGGAAATCTGCCAATAGGATGTCGAGCATGCGCTGGATGCCACGCCCCTGACTGGCGGCAATAGGGTGTATCTGAGCGATACCCAGTTGAAAAAAATCGGCTGTCACCACGTCCTCATTTACGCCGTCAATTTTATTGACGACCAATTGAGTTGGCTTGCCGCGGATTCGAAGAGTCGCTGCCAATTCCTGGTCTATACCCATGAGACCATCGCGTGCATCAACCATCATCAGGACTATGTCGGCCTCCTCTATAGCCGCCAATGACTGCTGCGCCATGGGCGAATCAATACCTATTTCCTCGCCGGTGATACCGCCGGTATCGACAACAATAAAGGGACGATCGCCATGAATAGCCTCGCCGTACTGTCGATCCCGGGTCAGGCCTGGAAAATTTGCAACCAACGCATCCCGACTCCGGGTGAGTCGGTTGAACAGGGTCGACTTGCCGACATTAGGTCGGCCGACCAGCGCTATAACCGGAATCATTTAATTTCCAAGTGAGGCTACTCGAAAGGCCGTCAATACACCGCTATTGTCAAATACATAAAGCATATTGCCCTCTGCGATCATATCGGCGCGAACACCGGATGAATCTACCCGGGTGCGACCGACGAAGTGGCCATCTACCTGCGAAATCAAATGTACGTACCCTTCGAAGTCCGAAACCGCCACATAGCTGCGCAATGCGGTGGGCCTACTGAGTACGCGACGTTCCAGTAGCGACTGCTCCCAACGCAGCCCCTGGCCGGACTTATAATAAGCCATTAGCGCTCCCTGCTGATCGGAGACGTATATATTTCCAAACCCCTGATCGAGCCCAACGTAGCTGGAAGCATCTTGCTGCCACATGATCCTGCCGCTGGGAATATCGACGGCTGACAATTTCCCCTGATAACTAACAGCGTAGACCGTGCTGCCTATTACCATGAGGTTCCCGTCTATATCGACCAGTCGCTCGATCTCGGAGCGACCCTGCGCCAGCGCAACGCGAGTCTCCCAACGCAGCGTGCCATTGTCGTCAAACGCTGCAAGTTTTCCATTACCAAATCCGCCGATCAGCACACCCTCGTGAAACATCGGTGCGCTGGTACCACGTAAAGTAAGTACAGGCACGTTGGAGTCGTACTGCCACTGTGCTTCACCATCGTCGGCATTCAAGCCGTGCAACTTACCGTCGTAGGTTTGCACTGCGACTACTCTGCCATTTGTTTGCGGTGCAGCGAGAACTTCACCAGTCAACTGACTACGCCACAGAACCTCACCGTTACCTTGTCCCAGGGCGATAACCTCGCCATCGGTGGTACCCACCATCACCATGTCTG
>JBLHKV010000007.1:0-33367 GCA_047618115.1 Halieaceae bacterium
CTGTGCGCGATGCTCCGGAAATCAAGCTGCTTAACCCGCTGATGCTGGACGCTCTGGTTTGTGAGGAAGATGTCGTGGTGATGGATGTGTCTGACGGCTCTCAAATCTGCGCGTCTTTGCTGGTCGCCGCCGATGGCGCGCTGTCGCGAGTGCGTACGCTGGCGGATTTCCGCAGCAGGGAGTGGGATTATGGCCACCACGCGCTGGTTGCGACGGTGCAGCTGGACGAACCCCACGGGGATACCGCGTGGCAATGTTTTACCAAGTATGGACCCCTGGCATTTTTGCCCTTGTCTGCCGAGGATGGTGGGCACTACGTATCGGTCGTCTGGTCTAGCCCGCCCGAGCATAACGCGGAACTGCTTGCACTCAGTGATGCGGAGTTTTGCCTGAAATTGAGTCAGGGCTTCCAACATCGTCTTGGCACAGTGCGGTCGACTTCCAGGCGCGCGTCATTTCCGCTGCGGCAGCGCCACGCGACGGACTATGTGAAACCGCGGATAGCGCTGGTGGGAGATGCGGCCCACACCATTCACCCTCTCGCAGGCCAGGGCATCAATCTTGGGCTTCAGGATGTTGCGGTTTTGTCCGAGGAGTTACTGATTGGCGCACAGCGTGGATTGTCTCCCGGTGACCTGCCCACACTGCTGCGTTATCAGCGCAGAAGAAAGAGCGACAACCTCTTGATGATGGCGGCTATGGACGGCCTGAAAAATTTGTTTGAGCAACGCGCACTGCCGTTACGCTGGATTCGCAATACCGGGCTGCGCATGCTGGATGGGGCGCCCGCTCTAAAGCGTCAGATCATGCGCCACGCCATGGGGCTGCCAGCAGGCGTAGACAGCTTGTAGTTTAAAATGAGAATCATTATCATTTTCTCCCCCAGGCAAGACTGACTCGCGAATACTATGAAACACCCTTTACTTAACCTTCTCATCTGCGGCGCTGTTGCGCTCTTGGCCACTGGCTGTGGCGATTCTTCGAGTCCCGGCATAGGCGACCTACCCGCTTCAGTCGAGGTAAAACCCATACCGGCCCTGGTCGTGTATTCCGCTCGCCAGGAACACCTGATCAAGCCGCTGTTTGATGCCTACACGGCTAAGACCGGAGTGACAATCGAATACATTATTGACGGCGCGGGGCCGTTGCTGGCGAGATTAAAGGCTGAAGGCGAACGCTCACCCGCCGATCTTTTGTTGACTACGGACGCGGGCAACCTGTGGCATGCAGCCAATAGCGGCCTGTTACAAACCAGCGAGTCGGTTGAGTTGGCGGCAGTACCGAGCCACTTGCGAGATCCGGACCACAACTGGTACGGACTTTCTGTTCGGGCGCGCACGATAGTGTATGCCAGCGATAGGGTGCAGCCCGGTGAACTGTCGAGTTACGAGGCACTCGCCGGGGCTCAATGGCGCGGCCGTCTGTGTTTGCGAACCGCGAAAAAGGTCTATAACCAGTCGCTGGTGGCCACCCTGATCGCCAGTCATGGCGAGCCGGAGGCCGAGCGTATTGTCAGTGGTTGGGTAGCCAATCTGGCCGTTCCACCATTCAGCAATGATACCAAGGTAATGGAGGCAATTGTTGTTGGTCAGTGCGACGTGGGAATAGTAAACACTTACTATTACGGCCGACTTATGAACAAGCAACCGCAGGCTACACTGGCCCTGTTCTGGCCAAACCAAGAGGGCGAGCCGCCGCTCGACCGGGGTGTACACGTAAACGTTTCCGGTGCCGGCGTCACTCGTCACGCGCCCCAGGTAGAGGCGGCACGGGCACTGTTATCTTGGCTGAGCAGTTTCGAGGCGCAGCAAATATTTGCCTCCCTAAATCAAGAGTATCCAGTGCTTGTCGGTGTGCCAGTGTCAGCCGAGGTGGCTCGCTGGGGCAGCTTCAAACAAGACCCTGTTAACCTTGCGGTTGCCGGAGAGTTGCAGGCAAGAGCGATCAGATTAATGGACCGGGCTGGCTATCAATAGCACCCGATACATTTGAAACGGGCCTGACACTATTTTCCCCGGGTCGCGTTTACTTACCTTGTTGGCGGTGCTTTCAGTGCTGGCACCGCTACTCTATCTGTTGTCCAGCTGGTCCTCAGTGGACCAGCAGTTATGGCAACATTTGCTGGACACCCAATTGGGACGCTTGACCTTTAACACATTGGTGCTGATCGCTGGAGTGGGCGTTGGCGTGCTGCTGCTGGGAGTCAGTTTGGCCTGGTTTACCAGCGTCTTTGAGTTCCCCGGACGGGGCTGGTTGGACTGGGCGTTGATGTTGCCGTTGGCCGTACCTGCTTATGTGCTCGCTTTCGTGATGCTGGGAATTTTCGATTTTGGTGGTCCAGTACAAGCGACTCTGCGCGATTGGATAGGGTCTCACTACAGCTATGTTGATGTACGACAGACCTGGGTGGTGATCACTGTTATGTCGCTGGTGTTGTACCCCTATGTGTACCTACTGGCAAGAACTGCCTTTGTTGCACAGGGCAGAGATGTACTCGAAGCTTCACGCAGCCTCGGCTGTGGGCCGGTGGAGACTTTTTTCAGAGTCGCGTTACCAATGGCCAGACCCGCTATTGTGGCTGGATTGTCGCTGGCGTTGATGGAAACCCTTGCGGACTTTGGCACCGTGGCGGTCTTTAACTACGAAACCTTTACCACTGCAATTTACAAGAGCTGGTTTGGGTTCTTCAGCCTACAGGCTGGCGCTCAGTTAGCCTCGGTGTTGTTATTATTTGTTGCGGTTTCCCTGTTGGCTGAGCGGGGAGCCCGAGGTTCCGCGCGATTCACCCAGAGCGACATCGGTCGGGCGCGTTTCAGGCGCAGGTTGCCTGGATACAAGGGCTGGGTTCTTAGTGCATATGCCTGCCTCGTGTTGGCGGCGGCGTTTGCCATACCGTTGCTGCAGTTGCTGTTCTGGGTGGTCGCCGATACCGCGCACCTGGCCGATCGGCGCTTTTGGGGCCTGCTGTGGCGAAGCTTATTCCTGGCCTCGGCGGCAGCGCTCCTGACAGTGGGGCTGGGCCTGTTACTGGCTCTGGTGCGCCGGCAGAGCCGCGGCTATGTGAGACTCGGCCTAGGTGTGGTGAATTTGGGTTATGCGCTGCCCGGTTCGGTGCTGGCAGTTGGCATCGTCATGCTGCTGGCAGATGTGGACCGCTACGCTTGGATGCCTTTGGTTGAAATGGGTGGCTGGCAGCTACAACCGCTTACCGGGAGTATTTTCGCGCTCATGTTTGCCTATTGGGTGCGCTTTGTCGCTGTTGCCAGCGGGCCGCTGGACAGTGGTCTGGAGCGGATTACGCCCGCCATTTCCGAGGTGGCACGAAGCCTGGGGGTCAGTCGATGGAGGCTTATCTGGCAGATAATATTGCCGATGCTCAGGCCCGGCGTGCTGACAGCCATGGTTCTGGTTTTTGTCGACGTGCTCAAAGAAATGCCGGCAACTCTGCTACTTCGACCCTACGGGTGGGATACGCTTGCTGTTAGAATTTATGCTATGACCTCCGAGGGGGAGTGGCAGTGGGCCGCCATGCCCGCACTGACTCTTGTTTTAGCCGGGTTAGTCCCGGTTTATCTGCTGATGAGATCGTCGACGTCACCACAATGAGCGACGCTATGGATGCAATACTGCTGGGAATCGTGCAGGGCTTCACTGAATTTCTTCCCGTGTCCAGTTCGGGCCACCTGGTTATCGCACAGAATCTTCTCGGCGTAAGTCCGGGGGGCGGTATTGTGTTTGAAGTGGCGCTTCATCTGGCGACGCTGTTGGCGATTATGGTTTTCTATCGAAGTCGTGTGGGTGATCTGTTCGTCGGTGTCCTGTCGGGTCGCGCCGATGCGTGGCGCTACACGGGTAAACTGTTGGTAGCAACCCTGCCCGCGGTGGCGGTGGCCCTGTTGCTGCGTGAGTGGATAGAAAGCCATTTCAGCTCTCTGCCACTGGTGGGGGGCTGTTTGATGATTACCGGCTGTATTGTCTGGACGACTAGGTTCACTCTGTCCCAGGGTGGCGCAGAAGAACCGGGGTGGCGCGCTGCGCTGCTCATCGGCACGGTCCAGGCGATTGCGATACTCCCGGGAATTTCCCGCAGTGGATCAACCGTTGCCGCGGCATTGGCGCTCGGTATGAGTCCACTGGCTGCGGCCGAGTTTTCTTTCATGCTGGGTATGATAGCGATGGCCGGTGCAGGTGTTCTGCTGTTACCAGAGCTATCGGCCAGCTCCGGGGCAGCACTGGATGCTATTTTAATTGGGGGTGTTGCGGCGCTGGTGAGTGGACTGCTGGCGCTGTGGGCTTTCGTTTGGCTGTTGCGCACCCAGCGGTTTTATCTGTTCGCCTGGTATGCGTGGGGAGTCGGCGCGCTAACATTAACGCTAGCTTTGGTCGGCGGCTAGGGCTTGTCGATTGTGTTTCAGCAGGCGGTCGGTAGAATGAGCCCGAGCAAACCACCTACCAGAATTCGCAGGAGTGATTCATGAACCAAACCCCGGAAGAACTGAAGTATTCAGAAAGCCACGAATGGGCCCGTGTCGAAGAAGATGGCACTGTCACCGTGGGTATAAGTGACCACGCGCAGGATGCCCTGGGCGATGTCGTTTTTGTTGAGCTGCCCGATATTGGCGCCAAGCTGGCAGCGAGAGACGATGCAGCCGTTGTGGAGTCAGTCAAGGCCGCCTCGGATATATATGCGCCCTTAAGCGGCACCGTAATAGGGGTAAACGAATTACTTGAAGATAACCCTGAGACCGTCAATGAACACCCGTATCAAGAAGGTTGGCTCTTTAAGCTCCAACCCGATGACCTCGATGAGCTGGAAAACATGATGAGTGCGGCAGACTACCGCGCGCAATGTGAAGAGGAGTAACGCGAACGCCCTCTGGCTGCGCAAAGGCGCAGACCGGCGCATAGGCAAGGGGCACCAGTGGATATACAGTAACGAGGTCGACACATCGAAGACGCCCCTGTCAGAGTTTTCTGCGGGAGATCTGGTAGAAGTTACTAGCAGTAGCGGAAAAATATTGGGGGCTGCCTATATGGAGCCACAGGCGTTGATATGCGCGCGGCTCTATGCCCGGGGCGACTATGTGCCGCTGGACAGCGATGTTTTTGCTGTGCGGATTCGTGCGGCTCTGGCTTTGCGCCAGCGATTCTACCCAGAACCCTATTACCGTTTGATTTACGGCGACAGCGACGGACTGTCTGGTTTGGTGGTCGATCGGTTGGGCGACTATCTTGTCGTGCAGTTAAACACCGAAGGTCTGGAGCGCTACGCTGAAACCATCCTCGATGTTTTGGTGGCGGAGCTCAAGCCGAGTGGGATTATGGTGCGTGGCGATAGTCGGCAGCGTCGAGAGAGCGAGCTAGACACCACAAGTGGTGCGCTTTATGGATCGGTTCCCGAACAGGTCGAAATCGTGGAAAACGGGGTGCGCTTTCTGGTGCCGGCCGCCGCCGGGCAAAAGACCGGTTGGTTTTACGATCATCGGGATAACCGCGCCAAAATGAAACATTATGCACCAGGGTCGGCGATGTTGGATGTCTACAGCTATATCGGTGGCTGGGGAGTTCAGGCGGCTGCGGCTGGCGCGAGCACCGTTCTTTGTGTCGACAGCTCGGAACCGGCCTTACGCGGAGCGACGATGAACGCAGCGCTGAACGGTCTCGAGTCGCGCGTAGCGGTTGAACGCGGTGCGGCAGAAAAAGTGCTACAGGACTTGCGGGCCCGAGGAGATCGGTTTGATCTGGTGGTCGTCGATCCACCTGCGCTGATTCAGCGGCGTCGCGACTTCAAGCAGGGTGCTCGGGCCTATCGCAAAATCAACCAGCTCGCCCTCGAGCTGCTCACGCCAGGCGGTGTACTGGTCTCGGCGTCTTGCTCGATGCTGCTGTCTCCGACTGACTTGTGCGCCGAGGTCAACGACGCGGCGGCGCGACTGGGTCGCGCAATTACACTGGTGGAGCAGGGGCAACAGGCGCGAGACCATCCCATTCATCCCGCGATACCCGAAACGCAGTATCTAAAGGCCTTGTTCTTCATCGTAAATTAGCAGTGACACCTGTACCAGTAAGCGGGCGCAGACTGGCATAGGTCTTTCAGTCTCCCGCCCATCCCCGAAATAACATACAGAAGTTAACCTAGCTAGCCATTTAACGTAGAGATATCACTTTCCAGTTGTGGTCCAGCGCGTATTGCTTCAGCACCTCATCCGGATCCACCGCAATCGGGTGGGCTACCTTGCACAGCAGCGGCAGGTCGTTGCGGGAATCGCTGTAAAAGTAACTGTCTTCACGGCTGTGGCCGGTTTCGTCCAGCCACTGTTGTAGCCGTTCGACCTTACCCTCTTGGTAACAGGGAACCCCACTGGCACGACCGGTATAGCGCCCATCGATAATCTCTCCCTCGCTGGCCAGGATATCGTCGACCCCAAGCAACTCGGCGATGGGTCGGGTGACGAAACCATTGGTTGCCGTAATGATTAACAAAAAATCGCCGCGATCACGGTGGTCTGTCAGCAGGGACGCTGCTGCAGGTAGCATCATCGGCATTATCCAGTCGCGCATGAATTCAGCGTGCCAGTTGCCCAGGGTTTGCGGGTCTTGATCTACCAGCGGAGCGAGGGAGAATTCCAGCCAGGCGGTGATGTCGAGTTGACCGAGTAGGTATTGCTGGTAGAACCAATCATTTTTTTCGCCATAGGAGTCTTTGTCTACCAATCCCTTCGCAATCAGGAATTCGCCCCAGCTGTGGTCGCTGTCTCCGCCCAGTAGAGTATTGTCCAGATCGAAAATTGCCAGCGCCAAAATGAGCCCTCCGAAAGTAAGCGAGCGGCAGCATAACTTGTTGGAAAGCGCTTGTCGCGTTGACAGGATTTGTCGTATCAGGGCTTTCTGTGGAACAATAGTCCGTTCGAATGGGTGAAGAGCAGTGGTCAGCAGCAGTGATTGATTCCGAGGGATTCCGACCCAATGTAGGCATCGTTCTGGCAAATGGCCAGGGTCAGGTGCTGTGGGCGCGGCGGGTGGGGCAGCAGGCCTGGCAGTTTCCGCAGGGCGGAATTGACTCCGGTGAGAGCCCGGAGGAGGCGCTCTATCGCGAGCTGCAAGAAGAAGTGGGGCTGCTTCCCGAGCACGTGGATATCATAGGCTGTACCCGTGGGTGGTTGCGTTATCGGCTGCCGCGGCGTTTTGTTCGCCGTGACCACAAGCCTGTTTGTATCGGGCAAAAGCAGAAATGGTTCCTGTTGCGGATGCTTGCCGAAGACTCTGACATACGTATCGATTCAAACCAAAAACCCGAATTTGATCACTGGCAGTGGGTGAGTTACTGGTACCCCCTGACACAAGTGGTGTCGTTCAAGCGGGATGTTTACCGTCGGGCAATGAAGGAGTTGGCACCTCGCTTCGGCGGGCTACTGGACGCCGAATTGTCGATTTCCCGCTCGCGCCGAGCCGGGTTGGGATAGGCCAAACTATGCTGGAAATGCTGCGTAATATCGTTCAGGAAGTTAACTCGGTAGAGGACCTGAATACGGCCCTGGAAATTATTGTCACCCGGGTTCGGGCCGACATGGGCACCGACGTCTGTACTGTGTACATGCGTGACCCGGATACCGAGCGCTATGTGTTTGCTGCGACCGACGGCCTCAATCGGGAGTTGATTGGAACCATGAGCCTTGCAGCCACAGAAGGCCTTATTGGCCAGGTGGCGGCGCGGGAAGAGCCCGTGAACCTGGAAGATGCCCAGTCACATCCGAGCTATCACTACGTGCCGGATGTGGGGGAGGAGTTATACAGCGCCTTTCTCGCCGTGCCGATCATCCATCAACGCGTTGTGCTCGGCGTTCTGGTGGTCCAGCAAAAGGCTAAAAGAAGATTTGACGAAAGCGACGAAGCTTTTCTCGTCACGTTGTCGGCACAGTTGTCGGGCGTTATTGCTCACGCCCAGGCCACCGGAGTTTTTTCCACCTCTGATAGTGAAGAGACGCTAAAACAGGCTAAATTCTATGGGGTTGCCGGCGCTCCTGGCATTGCGATCGGCCGGGTCGTCATAGCGTCTCTGGCAGCGGATCTCTACGCTGTGCCCCATCGAAAGGCCGAGAATCGGCGGGCAGAGCTGAGGTTGTTCAAACAGTGCCTGAAACTTGTTCGGCGCGATATTGAAAGGGTCGAAGCCACCCTCGCCTCACAACTACCGGCAGAGGAGCGGGCATTATTTGACGTTTATCTGCGTATTCTTGATGACTCCGTTATTGGTGGGGAGGTCGCCTCCAAGATAAAAGGGGGAGAGTGGGCGCAAGGGGCATTGAGCCAAGTGATGATAAAGCACATCAAGACCTTTGAGCGCATGGAAGAGAGCTACCTTCGTGAACGCGCCGTAGACGTCAAGGACCTTGGGACGCGAGTTCTTGCCTATTTGCAAGAATCGGTGACAGAAGTCCAGGAGTTTCCCTCGGCAACTATTCTGGTCGGCGAGGAGCTCACCGCATCCATGTTGGCAGACGTGCCCGCCGAACAGTTGGTTGGGCTGATCTCGGTCAAGGGGTCTGGTAACTCCCATGTAGCGATTCTTGCCAGAGCGATGGGCATTCCCACGGTCATGGGCGCTGTGGATCTACCCTATACCCATCTCGAGAATCGAGAATTGATCATTGACGGCTATAACGGTGCTGTTTACGTCAATCCATCGGAGGCAGTGCGCGAGCGCTTTCAGGATGCTGTAGCCGAGGATCAGCTCGTCAGCCGGGACCTGGAGTCTCTTCGCGAGGAATTGTGTGTAACAAAAGACGGTCTGCGCCTGCCTCTGTGGGTCAATACGGGTTTGATGGCCGACGTCGCTCGTTCCCTTGACCAGGGCGCAGAAGGTGTAGGACTTTATCGAACAGAGGTGCCATTTCTGCTGCGGGAACGTTTTCCCAGTGAAGAGGAGCAGCGGCAAATCTATCGCAAGCAGCTGGCCGCCTTTGCGCCGCTGCCGGTCACCATGCGCACCCTGGATATTGGTGGCGACAAATCGCTATCTTACTTCCCAATCGAGGAGGAGAACCCGTTTCTAGGGTGGCGCGGCATTCGCGTTACGCTCGATCATCCGGAGATACTACTCGCCCAGGTGCGCGCAATGTTCAAGGCCAGCGAGGGTCTGAATAACCTGCGCATCATGTTGCCGATGATTACCCATGTTGAGGAGCTGGATGAGGCTGCCAAATTTATTGAGCGTGCCTACCGGGAGTTGCTCGAGGAGGGCTACCAGATTCAACGCGCGCCAATCGGGGTTATGGTCGAGGTTCCGGCGGCGGTCTACCAGGCTCGAGAGCTGGCGCGTCGCGTCGATTTCCTGTCGGTGGGCAGCAACGATTTAACCCAATATCTTTTGGCGGTGGACAGAAATAACCCCAGGGTCGCCGACCTCTACCACGCTTTTCACCCAGCGGTGCTTCAGGCGTTATCGATTATTGCCAAGTCTGCGGGCAAAGAGGGTACTCCGGTCAGCATCTGTGGCGAGTTGGCGGGCGATCCTGGCGCCGCAATCCTACTGTTGGCGATGGGCTACGACGTGCTGTCTATGAATGCCAACAATCTGTCGCGGGTGAAATTGGCCGTGCGGAGTTATACACTCGAGCAAGCTCAGAAAATACTGAAAAAAGCGATGTCGCTACCCAACTCTGCGGCCGTCGTCGATCTGCTGGAAAAAAAGCTCACTGCGGTGGGTTTGCGCGACTATGTTCACCGCCAATTGGATGGTCGCTGATATTTGTTCAATCCAGGGTGATTTCGAACACTCGTCTTTCGCTTTTTAGCCCACCGGCCACAAAATTCTGTTCAACGAGGTCCGCCTTGCCGTTCCGATTGACTCTCAAAGCGGTGCTCGCTCGGGTTCCATAGGTTTCGGTCACCACGAACTGGGCCGACAAAAGTGACTCCATCTGGGAGTTGAATCCGACGCGGGGGTTGTCGACCTCGTGGGTCTGCCGGTCTGAGACGGTGTGTAAAAGCGCTTCCGGCGCCACTTCGGTGTTAATCAGCTTGCTCATTCGCTCCCTCGCCAGGCAGAGTTTTGGCCACGGCGTGTCGAGCAGATGGTTACTCAGTCCATAGATACCCGGTTTCAGCTGTCTGGGCAATGACTCCCGATTTGAAAAATACCAGAGGCTGTTACGATCGCCAATCAGTAAATTAAACCCGGTATAGCGATGTTGCCGCTTCAGCAGGTCGTCCAGGAATTGTTCAGGACTACTAGCGGAGCGGAGAAAGTCCGGCGGCAGTTCGCCGCGTGAAAGGATGTTTTCCTGTGCCGTCTGCGCCTGTGTGTCGCGGAAGTTGGTGACTGCGGCGAAGCGCCCACTGCGACTGATTCCCAGCCACGTGCCGCCAGCTCTCTGGTCGCGACCGGCGAAAAGTCCGGGAGAGTCCACCCAAAAGTCGGCAACAGCCGTGGGTCGATCGTAGAATTCGTCTCTGTTGGCTGCCACTAACAGCGAAAATTGGTCGTCCATTTGATGAGCGAAAACTATCAGGCACATGGGATCTATATCGAGTGGGCAGTCTGTAGCATAGCGCAGTCGGGGCCAAAAATGCCATTTGCTCCCAGACGCCGCCCTGGTCGATAATGTTGTCCCGCGCCAATCGGTCCACTGCCACTTCTACGGTAACTATTATTCCATGCTTGCTCACCCCGACTTCGATCCCGTAGCTCTCGCCCTTGGCCCAATCAGTATCCACTGGTACGGGCTGACTTATCTGGCCGCGTTCGCCACCTTCTGGTGGTTGGCGAGTCGACGGGCTGACCGCGCCGATACGCCGGTATCGCGAGAGCAGATAGACGACTTGTTATTTTTTGGTGCTTTGGGAGTGGTTTTTGGCGGGCGTTTTGGCTATACATTTTTTTACGGTTGGGACAGTCTGGTGGCAGACCCCACCTGGTTATTCCGGGTGTGGGAGGGTGGAATGTCTTTTCACGGCGGCATGGTGGGTGTGTTTTTGGGTATGTGGTATTTCGCTCGAAAACACGGTATTGGCTGGTGGAGGCTGATGGATTTTGTCGCGCCTATGGTGCCGATCGGTCTGGGCTTTGGTCGTTTGGGTAATTTTATCGGACAGGAGTTGTGGGGGCGGCCCACGAACTTGCCCTGGGGTATGGTGTTTCCGAAAGACCCCCTGCAATTGGCTCGACACCCCTCCCAGTTATATCAGTTTGCGCTGGAGGGAATGGTGTTGTTTGGCTTGCTCTACTGGTTTTCTCGAAAGCCGAGACCGCGTATGGTTATCAGTGGATTTTTTCTCCTGGGCTATGGCAGCTTGAGGTTTTTAGTGGAGTTTGTAAGGGCGCCGGACTCGCATTTGGAAGATCTGGCTTTCGGCGTGTTCACTCGTGGTCAGGTACTCAGCCTTCCCATGATATTTCTGGGGGTGGCCATTGCGGTGTATGGGTATCGACGTTATGGGCGAGCTTAGCTATGCAACAATATCTTGAATTGATGGAACACGTGTTGGTTTCTGGCGCTGCGAAGGGCGACAGAACGGGCACCGGGACGCGCAGTGTGTTTGGATACCAGCTCAGGTTTGATCTCGAAGATGGGTTTCCGCTGCTTACTACCAAGAAGTTACACTTGAAATCGATCATACACGAGCTGCTCTGGTTTCTGAGTGGCGACACCAATGTCGCCTATCTACAGGAAAATGGGGTGAAGATCTGGGATGATTGGGCGGACGAAAAAGGCGAGCTGGGGCCTGTTTACGGTCACCAGTGGCGGAGCTGGCCACTGCCTGGAGGCGGCTCGATAGATCAGATCAGTCAGGTGCTGGCACAGCTCAAGGCCAATCCGGACTCCCGACGTCACATCGTCAGCGCCTGGAATGTGGCCGAGGTTGACAATATGGCGTTGCCGCCCTGCCACAGCCTCTTTCAATTTTACGTCGCGGAGGGTCGACTGTCCTGTCAGCTCTACCAGCGCAGCGCCGATATTTTTCTCGGTGTACCGTTTAACATCGCCTCCTACGCCTTGCTTACCATGATGGTTGCACAGGTGTGTGGGCTTCGCGCCGGCGACTTCGTCCACACTCTCGGCGACGCCCATATATACAGTAATCACACCCAGCAGGCCCGCGAGCAGTTGGGGCGTCAGCCGCGGGCGCTGCCACGTATGGAAATTAATGCTTCGGTAGACGATATTTTTGGGTTTTCGTACGATGACTTTACCCTGCTCGACTATGATCCCTGCCCGCATATTGCTGCTCCCATAGCCGTCTGATGAAAGTCACCTTAATTGCCGCGGTGGCGGAGAATGGAGTAATTGGTCGCGGTAATGAACTGCCCTGGCGAATTCCCGAAGACTTGAAGTTCTTTAAGGGCGCGACAATTGGCAAGCCGATCATTATGGGGCGCAACACCTGGGACTCCATAGGTCGGCCACTGCCGCAGCGAACCAATATCGTCATGACCAAAAATGACAGCTGGAGTGCATCGGGGGCGCTTGTCGCCACTAACCTTACTGCAGCTCTGGAGCTCGCCGCTGCAACGGGAGCAAAGGAGGCGATGGTTATTGGCGGCGCGCAGATATATCGAGAGGCGCTGGAATGTGCCTCGACAATTCTTTTGACGCGAGTCCACGGCATGCCCGAGGGCGACACAATGTTCCCCGAGATAAGCTCGGATGACTGGGATTTTTATAGTGCCGAGCGGCATTGTGCCGTTGATAATAACCCCTACGACTACAGTTTTTGTGAGTTACGCCGCCGGATGTGATCGTAGATGAGGTATTTTCACTCGCAAGAGTGTTACTTTATTTCTCGGCTTGTCACCAATATTCCCAAAATATGCTGACCTACACCCCCGATGTGTCACTGTCCAAGACCATCGTTGCCAAGCGGAGTTTATTGTTATTAAATTCCCCTTCGGTGTTGCCGTTTCTGGAGTATTTAATATCAATAATACAGAGACCAACACATGAGTTACATCCGATACATTTCGCCGGATATAGGAACGATATTTCCCATGACTACGCATCGACTAAGAACGGCCCTAGGGGCCGCAGTGGCAATAATTGGCTCTTTGGCCATGGTCACAACTCAAGCAGGCACGCTGGATTCAATTCTGGATGTCGGTAAGAACAGGCACAAAGCGGCTGTGAAATCGCAGGTCAAGATCGACAAGCTTGCCGATGAGACCCGCGACCTCCTCACAGATTATAAAACGGTTAACAAAGAGATTGATGGCCTCAAGGTCTACAACAATCGACTGCAAAAGCAGATTGCTAACCAGGAGAAGCGGATCGGCAATATCGAGGTATCGATACAGCAGGTCACGGTTATTCAGCGGCAGATGACCCCCTTGGTCATCCGCATGATCGACGGGCTTGAAAAGTTCGTATCGCTGGATGTGCCCTTCCACATGGAAGAGCGTGAGCGGCGAGTTGCGTTTCTCCGTTCCAACCTCGATCGCTCCGATGTATCGGTTGCGGAGAAATTCCGCCAGGTACTCGAGGCCTACAAAATCGAGAACGAGTACGGTCGAAAAATTGACGCCTACAAGGGGTCGATTGATATTGGCGGGTCCGAGCGAGATGTTAACTTCTTTCGCGCAGGTCGGGTTGCACTGCTCTATCAAACAACTGACACCGAGGTGTCGGGCGCTTGGGATCAACGTACTCGATCCTGGGTGAAGCTAGAGTCCGGTGAGTATCGCAACGCGATCATGAAAGCACTGCGTATAGCTCGCAAAGAAGCGTCTATCGACGTCCTGAATATGCCCATTCTCGCGCCGGAGGCTGCCAAGTGATGAATACCAAATTAATAAGAGCCGCAATATTTGCTCTCGGGGGTACGCTGTTATTGGCGACTGGATCCCTGCAGGCTCAAGAAGCGAAATCACTCGACGAGCTGTTGGGTTTTGTTAAAAAGGGTCAAACTGCCGAGGCAAAAGATAACGCCGAACGCGAGCGCCGTTTTGCAAACGATAAGGCGAGTCAACAAAAAGAGCTCAATTCGGCAAAAGCTGAGCGAACTCGCCAGGAACGCAGAAGTGTCGACCTGGAAAAGAGCTTCGAGTCTAACGAATTGCTGATTACCGATAAGCAAAAGCAACTGAAGGAACGGCTGGGTACATTATCAGAGCTGTTTGGTCACCTGACCTCTGCTGCAGGTGATGCGGCAACTAACTTCGAAACTTCGCTAACTAGCGTTCAGTTTCCCGGGCGCGAAGTGTTCCTGCAAGAATTGATCGATAAAATGGCCGGCAGCGATCAGCTCCCGAGCATAGAAGAAATAGAGCGAGTCTGGTTTGAACTGCAACGCGAGATGACTGAGTCTGGCCGTATCGTCAAGTTTACCACCACGGTTAATAAGCCCAACGGTGATAAGGTTGAGCAGATGGTGGTTCGAGTCGGTACCTTCAACGTGGTATCGGAGGACGGTATGTACCTTCAATACGTCTCTGAAAATGGTTCGCTCGCTGAGTTGGCTCGTCAACCTACCGGACCTTATACTGGCTGGGCGGAGAAGCTCGTGGCCAGCGACGGCGGTATGACTCACTTTGGTGTCGATCCTACCGGACCTACGGGCGGTTCATTCTTGTCGGCGTTGATTAACAGCCCCAACCTCGAAGAGCGGTGGCACCAGGGTGGATACGTCGGATACGCGATTACTACCGTTGGCATCATTGGCTTTTTGATAGCAATCTGGCGCTTGATCGTACTGTCTATGATGGGCTCCAAGGTTAATAAGCAGCTCAAGTCAGAGAAGGCCAACATGGACAATCCGTTGGGCCGAGTACTGTCGGTACACGAAGCCAACCCGACTATGGATACAGAGACGCTGGAGTTAAAGTTGAGCGAGGCGATTCTCAAGGAAACACCTGGAATCGAAAACTCTCTAACGCTGCTTAAGATTATCGCAGCAGTAGCACCGCTGATGGGACTACTGGGAACTGTGGTCGGTATGATCATTACCTTCCAGGCAATCACGATCTTCGGTGCAGGTGATCCAAAAGCAATGGCCGGCGGTATTTCCGGAGCTTTGATTACAACGGTTCTCGGTCTATTGGTAGCCATTCCTACGGTGCTGTTTCACACGGTTGTTAACGGTCGTGCCAAGCGGATTATCCATCTACTTGAAGAGCGTACTACGGGTATTATTGCCGAGCACACCGAAGCGAATCTGGGGCAACGTTAAATGTACTGGTTGGATAACAGCTACGAGGCGATCGCACGGTTTATGGTGCAGGGGGGTGATGTGCTCTGGCTCATCGCCGCCATCACCTTCACCATGTGGATGCTGGTGTTCGAGCGAATCTGGTATTTCCGCACAGGGTTAAGACGTGATGTCGGTGTGGCAATAGCCAGCTGGGAGCAACGCGCTGAGCGAAAGTCCTGGAATGCTCGGCAAATTCGTCGGGCGACCATTGCCGACATGCACTCGCAGATATACACCTACCTGCCGCTGATAAAGACACTGGTGGCGCTTTGCCCACTGTGTGGCTTACTCGGTACGGTCACGGGCATGATCGAAGTATTTAATATCATGGCTGTAACGGGTGGCGGCGATGCCAAATCGATGGCGGGAGGCGTTTCACGTGCAACCATCCCAACGATGGCCGGCATGGTGGTAGCAATATCTGGAGTGTTCGCCAGTGAATATGTCAGCCGAGTGGCCAAGCGCGAGCACACTCTGGTACAAGACCGGCTAACTGCCGATCACTAATATAGAGACTGTATTATGCGGAAAGTTAACAAAGAGCCGGAAGAAGAAGCAGCGATTGACCTCACGCCCATGTTGGACGTGGTATTTATCATGCTTATTTTCTTCATCGTGACCGCCTCCTTTATCAAAGAAGCTGGAATCGAGGTTAACCGTCCGGAGGCTTCAACCTCCGATCCAAAGGACAACGTCAATATTCTTATTGCGGTCAGCGCCAACAATGAAATATGGCTGGATAACCGCCGTATTGACGTGAGGGCGGTACGCGCCAACATCGAACGTTTGCACGCTGAGAACCCTAAGGGAGCCGTAGTCATACAGGCTGACAACGAATCCAATACCGAAACTGTGGTAGCGGTGCTCGATGCCTCCAGGGAAGCGGGTGTCTTAGATGTGTCACTGGCAACCGAAGATAAGTAGCTGCTATGAATAATTGGTCAAGAATGATTATTGGGGCCTTGCTGGCAATACCGGTCGCAGGGGGCTTGTTCTTTATCATGCAGTATCTGATAGCGTCCGCTCAGCCCGATATCGATGATAGCAAGCAGTTGAAAGTGGCTGACATCGTGATGCCGGAAACTGAAATCGACACCAATATCGCGGAAAAGAAGCCTGACAAACCAGACGATCCCGAAGAGCCACCACCAGATCTTGACAGTCCACAACTCGATATGGATATGAGTATGGAAACGATTAATATCGCACCTATTGCTGCAGTGGATATCTCCATTGGCGGCGCCTCGGGTCTGGGTGCATCTGACGGCGAGTATCTTCCTATCGTTAAGGTCGCACCAATTTATCCCAGGCGCGCTCAAAGTAGGGGACTTGAAGGGTTTTGTATTATTGAATATACCGTGACCAAGACAGGTGCCATACGCGATCCCTTTGTCGTCGAAAATGCCTGTGACTCGGTGTTTGCTTCAGCGTCTCTCAAGGCGTCTATGAAATTCAAATACAAGCCAAGAGTCGTTGATGGCGAACCCATCGAAGTGGGCGGTGTACAAAATAAATTCACCTACGAGTTGGAAAAGTAATCGGGTAGGTTGAGATGACTGTAGAAACGAGACTTATGATCAAAAGCTTCAAAATTGCCAGCGCCGCTTTGCGGGTGACTGCTCTTAGCATTCCATTGTTAGCGTTACAGATCGCTATCACTCAGGTGCAGATAGAGATGGAGGTAAGCTCGCCATTGGGGGTCGCTGTTGCTCAACAGACCAGCGAAGAAAAGCGGGCGGCCAAGAAAAAGGCCGATGCCCAACAAACCCGAAAGACTCCGGCACTGAATAATAAGGTGTATGAGAAATTATCTGAGGCGCAGGTCTTTGCCGAGGACAAGAACTACGCCGGTGCTTTAGGCGTACTCGATGAGATGCGGGACAAAACTGGAAAGAAAGCACTCAATAGTTACGAGCTTGCTAATCTTTATAACCTGTATGCGTTTATCTACTATTCCAAGGAAGATTATAAGAACGCGCTGGCCTCCTATGAGAATGTGGTAAAGCAGGAAAACATCCCGCTCGCCATGGAAGTTAATACCCGTTATACCATTGCCCAGTTGTACTTTGTTCAGGAGGACTGGAAGCGCGGTATAGCGGCATTGCACGAATGGTTTGAGCTTGCAGATAACCCTAGTGCTCAGGCATACGTTCTGTTGGGTCAGGGCTATTTTCAGCTCAAAGATTACGTCCCTGCGCTGAACAATATTGAAACAGCAGTGCGCATGTATAAGGAAAATGACAAAGTTCCCAAGGAGCAGTGGTATAGCCTGCTCCGCTACCTTCACTACGAGCAGGGGAATATCAACACCGTTGTCGAAATTTTGAATGAGCTGTTGGTGTACTATCCGAAAAAGCAGTACTGGGTATTGCTGTCGCACATGTACGCGGAGATCAAGCAGGAAGACAAACAATTAGCGGCCATGGAGGTTGCGTACGCGCAGGGTATGCTCGATAAGCAAAGTGAGCTTATCAACATGACCTATATCTACATGGGTAGCGAGGTTCCGTACAAGGCGGCCTTGGTGCTGTCGAAGGCAATCAAGGGTGAATTGGTGGAGCAGACATCAAAGAACCTTGAAATTCTCGGTAGCGCATGGCGACAGGCTCAAGAGATTAAAAAATCCTTGCCGGTGATGGAAGCCGCCGCAGCTAAGTCAGACAAGGGTGAGTTGTATGCTCGTCTTTGCAGTATTTACGTCGACACTGACGCCTTTCAAAAAGCCATTGACGCCTGTAACAAAGGGCTGAAGATGGGACAGGTAAAGCGCCCGGATAACACGAATTTGTTGCTTGGAATGGCTAACTTCAATGTTAAGAAGTATTCTTCCGCACGTAAGGCATTCAAGGAGGCCAGAAAGGACAAGCGTTCGAAGAAATTTGCTGACTCCTGGATAAAATATATGGATTCGGAGCTAGATCGTCAAAGGAAGATGGCAGAAGACTTCTGATCAGTTAACATAATGGAAGTTCAAGGGGCGCCGTTGGCGCCCTTATCATTTGGGAGTACGGAGTGGTCCTGGTATGAGCGCAACAAAAATCAACAACGAGGCAGCTTTAGTTAAAGAGGCCCTTCGCGTTGGTGCAATCTATGCACAAAAACGCAAGGTCGCAAAGTTTGAAGGGACAGATTCACAGCAAGATAAAATAGCCTACGTTTATCGCCTGCTGGTCCACGATAAGCTCATACAACCGCTGGCAAAAGGCCAGGATAGTGAGCCGAATATGAAACATAAGCTGGCGTTGTGGATATCTCGCCAGCTGCCAGCGGATCACCCGCTGCTGAAGTAGTTATCGGCGGGACCATTTCCGAGAAAACCCCATTTGAATCTATTGGAGATCGAAACGCAGTTGGAGACATAACATGCGCGTTTTTAAGTGGGTGCTAATGCTGCTGCTGGTAGTAGGACTCGGGCTGATTGGCTATGCCGGCACTATCATCAATGGCTACACACAAAGCGACGATGAGGTCCAGCTGGCCAGTAAAGAGGCTTATCTTCGTTCTATCGTAGGCAATGCCGTCCGGCAGGAGTGGCCAAACATAGTTTTGGTGTTATTTGATGACCTTGGCTATGCTGATATTGGCGCTTTTGGTGGTGGTGCAATTCGCACCCCACACCTGGATCGTCTCGCGGCGAACGGGACAATATATACTCAGTATTATTCGCCCTCTTCAGTCTGTTCTCCATCGCGGGCCGGTTTGCTTACCGGCCGTTACCCACCGCGCGCTGGGGTTCCCGAGGTTTTTCATCCGTCGAACGGCGGCATAGGCCTGATTTACAAACTCTTGGGCCGGAATGTCAGAATTCCTGTAGAAGAAATACTACTTCCAGAAGTCCTCCAGATCGCGGGTTATGATACGGCGATGGTGGGCAAGTGGCACCTGGGAGATCGCTCTCCATCGTTGCCCAATGATCGCGGCTTTGATCGGTTTTATGGTGCACTGTATAGCAATGATATGGAGCCCTTTGCACTGTACCGCAACAAAACGGTAGAGGTTGACTCACCGGTCGATCAAACGCGTTTGCACGAGCGCTATACGAGTGAAGTCGTAAAGTTTGTGGAGCGACAAGATGAGTCGCCATTTTTCCTTTATTATTCCCATAACTTCCCACACGAACCACTGCATACCTCAAGGGAGCAGCGAGGTAAATCTGCCGCCGGTTTGTATGGCGATGTTGTGGAAGACCTCGACAACAGCATTGGCCAATTGGTTAGTGCCCTGGAGCGAGCGGGCAAGATGGAAAATACTTTGATACTGGTTACCAGTGACAATGGTCCCTGGTACCAGGGGGACGCGGGTGACAGCCGTGGCCGCAAGAACCAGTCTTGGGAGGGTGGCCACCGGGTACCGTTTATTGCGCACTGGCCGGGTAGAGTGCGGGCGGGAGCGCGGGATTCGACGCCAATTTCAGGTATAGATATCTTTCCAACGGTGCTGAATACCTTGATGATCGACCAGCCGCAAGACAGGATTATAGATGGTCGAGATATTTCAGGACCGCTATTTGGAAGCCGGATCATGCCCGAACGTCATTTGTTTTATTTCAACGGTTCCAAGCTTGATGCAGTCAGGGGCGCGCGGTATAAATATCACCGAGAGCGCGGGGTGCGGGCGCTGGATTTTGGAGATTCGATCTCGATAAGAAGCAACAAAGGCCCGTGGTTGTTCGACCTGATTCGCGATCCTCGGGAATCCTACGACGTGTCTCAAAAGCAATCCGATGAGATGCAACGGATGGGGGCGCTATTCGAAGTCAAGGAGTCTGAAATGGCAGAGAACCTCCGTGGGTGGCGAGGCTCGCAGGATCGTCGCTGAAAGCGCAGATTTACGCCTCTAGTGTGAGTATTTTCATTGTGTTGGTATGGCCAGAGCTACCGAGTACGTCACCATAGGTCAACAGAATAGACTGGCCGGCCTCGCAATAACCTGAGTCGCGCAGGAAGTTTAGTGCCTCGCTCTGTAGGGTGGCGTGAGCACGGGTATCCTGCTCGAAGTGGAGAGGGATAACACCACGACACAAGCACAGCTTCCCCAGCGTTTTTGCTTGTCCACTAAGAGCGAAGATAGGTAGCCCCGAACTTAGCCGCGACATCAGTAGCGGTGTCCGGCCCGACTCGGTCATGCAGAGTATTCCTCGTATATAGGGAGAGTGATTGGCGGCATAGATTGCGGCCATCGCTATCGATTCGTCTGGGCGGGAGAACTTCCTGTCGATTCGGTAGCGAGACGTTCTGGCAGTGGGGTGCTTTTCAGCGCCCAGGCAAGTCGATGCCATCGCTTTGACAACCTCGATGGGGTAACGACCAACCGCTGTTTCAGCGGACAACATTACCGCATCTGTGCCGTCGAGAACCGCGTTTGCCACATCGAACACTTCCGCTCGGGTGGGCATCGGGTTCTCAATCATAGACTCCATCATTTGTGTAGCCGTTATTACTAAGCGGTCGAGTTGGCGAGCTCGCCGAATCAGGTGCTTTTGGATACCGATGAGCTCGGCATCGCCCACCTCTACTCCCAGATCTCCCCTGGCGACCATAATGCCATCGGAGTGGGTCAGAATATCGTCGATTAGTGTTTCGTCAGCGACCACTTCGGCGCGCTCTATTTTCGCTATGATAGAGGGGTTCAAGTCCTGTTCTTTGAGGAGGCGCCGGGTCAGGTGAATGTCCTCGGCGCTGGAGACGAAGGAAATGGCCACGAAATCGGGCTTAACCTCGGACAACGCTACGATATCCCTGCGATCCTTGGCCGTTAGAGCAGGTGCTGCAATGCCACCCCCCAGCTTGTTAATACCTTTATGGGAGCCAAGAACACCAGCGACCGAGACTTTGCACTCGATACTGCGCGAGGTCACTGTGTCGACGATTAACTGAATACGACCGTCGTCGAGTAGCAGGGTGTCGTTTTTTTCAACATAATTTCTTAGCTCGGCGTAATCGAGACCAACAGAAGTCGTTGTACCAGCGTTCGCGCCCAGATCGAGGTCGAGTACGAAGCTTTGACCTAGGGAAAGCCTAACGCTTTTTTCCGCGAATCCTGCGATACGTATTTTGGGACCCTGAAGGTCGGCAAGAATACCGACCTGCTGGCTCAGCTCCTCTGCGGCCGCGCGGATGCGCTTGGTCACAGTTACGTGGTGTTTGGCGTCCCCGTGGGAAAAATTTAAACGAAATACGTTCACGCCAGCGGCTATTAGAGCTTTGAGAACCTCGCTGGAATCACTGGCAGGACCTACGGTGGCAACGATTTTTGTGCGGCGTGTCATGGCGATATACTCTCGGGTTCCTGGTGGGTGGTAGCGTTATCTATCCTACCAGAGAGAGTGGATGTGTGCGCTCATGACTGCTGGGGACGATTGACAAATAGCTTCTAGGCGGCTTATCCATGCTATCCTTTTTGGATGTTTGCATGCCGGTAGGAGAGACCCGATGACTGCCCAACAATCTCAACAAGCGAGCTAGGTATGTCCAATTATAATGGTGCTGACGCCGTAGCAGCATTTGTTCAGCGCGATGGCCACCTGTTGCTCGATGGCGGGTTGGCTACCGAATTGGAGGCCCGGGGCTACTCGTTAGACTCCTTGCTGTGGTCCGCCGAACTGTTGACGAAGCACCCCAGCGCCATCGCCGATGTTCATCGTAGCTATCTGGAGGCGGGGGCCTCCTGTCTCGTAACCGCGAGCTACCAGGCCAGTTTTGAGGGTTTCGCGAGGCTGGGAATAGACCAGTCCGAGGCACGACGCCTGATGCTGCTGAGTGTTCAGCTCGCCACCGGGGTCAGAGATGAGTATGTGTTGGCTAATGCCACCCTGCTTCAGCCCTTGGTAGCGGCGAGCATTGGCCCCTTTGGAGCTAGCCTTGCAGACGGTTCGGAGTACCGGGGCGACTACGGTCTAGATTGCGGTGAGCTTATTGCCTTTCATCGACCAAGGTTTGCATTGCTGCACAGTAGCGATGCAGACTTTCTGGCCTGCGAAACTATCCCCAATATTGCCGAGGCCGAGGCATTGGCCGCCCTGTTTACGGAGTATCCAGGCGCCTCCGGTTGGGTGAGTTTCAGCTGTCGCGATGGCAAAGCTATAAGCGATGGCACGCCTTTAGTCGACTGTGCCGCGTTGTTTTCAGACTGCCCGGGAGTGTTCGCGGTGGGTATTAATTGCTCAGCGCCGGAGTATATTGAGTCCCTGATCAGAGAAGTGCACAGTGCGCTTCCCGATCGCGGCATAGTTGTGTATCCCAATTCGGGGGAGCGCTATGACGGCGAGCAGCGCCATTGGCTGGAGGAGGATCACGATTGGGATTGCGGCTCTGCCGCGCTGGCGTGGCGGCGCGCGGGGGCAACACTTATTGGGGGTTGTTGCCGTGTCGGCCCAGAGCACATAGAGGTAATGGCAAAGAGCCTCAACACGGCGAGATAGCTTTAGCGCACGCAGAGAGGTAGCTCACGCCAGTGGTTGTCGCCGGTAGGCGCTGGGTGCCGAGCCAATGACCTGCTTGAACAGGCGTGAAAAATAATAGGGGTCATCGTAGCCAACCGCGGTGGCGATGTGCTTTACGCTATCGTTACTGGAGTCCAGCAGTCGACATGCGAACTCCATTTTTAGATGGATAAAATGCTGAATTGGTGAGTGACCCGTGAGCTGTTTGAAGCGCCTCGCAAAGTGGAATTTGGATAATTGGACTGTGGCTGCAAGCTCCTTAAGCTCCAGCCCTTCCGCGATGCGCATATGCATGAATTCGTGAACCTGATCCAAGTCGATTTGTCTTCCGCCCTGGGTCTGATGGTGGCTCGCAAGAGCGGCAATCCCGGTTAACAGCTGCTGTAGCTGACAAGCCCCGTGAATAAACTGCAGTTCGGAAAAGCCCGCTCGCTGTAGAGACAGCAGGGCCTCAAAATCCGCGATTAACTTCGGCTGTAGGCCGATTTTTAGATGCCTGCGAGTGTCTGAAATCAGCGCGGTAAAGTCATCCGCTTGAAGCCCGTCGTAGTGAATCCAAAAAATCGTCCAGGGGTCGCTCTCGCTGGCGTGGTAGTGGTGTGAAGCGCCGCGCGGCAAAATGACGACGTCACCGGGGCGGATATCGAGGCTTAGTGATCCGGTATCTACGCGACCCCCACCGGCCGTGCAGTACAGCATCAGGTAGCTGTCGTGGTGTTTGCGGCTCATTCGGTGGCCGGCTGCTTTCGGGTAGAATCCCACGGCCAGTGGGTAAAGGTTCTGGCTGAGTGGATTGGCGGCAAGAAAATCCAGTAGAAACTGCGGTGTTACAAAGCGCCTGCCTGCGGACGGTAGCGGCCAGCTTGAGGTAATTTCTGACTCGTGGGAGTCATTCGTGATTTTGGTGGAGGCCAATTTCTAGGCTCTCATACGGATAAAGATAAGCAATATAATCCATTAAAATAACAATATTCTCAATGTATTCAACCTCATAATCGTGTTTATATGTTCAACCAATTTTGATAGATCCCATTTCAATGAGGAATACAAAAATGAAACCAGAGCTACAGTTCGAAAGCGAAGCCAGTGTGGAGATTGCCGGCTTGATGAGCCGCGCCCGGGCCGCCCAGGCCGCGATAGCCGATTACACGCAGGAACAGGTCGATGAGCTGATCCGCGGCATGGTGTGGGCGACAAGCCGCCCGGGAATTGCCGAGAAAATTGCACGGCAAACTATTGAAGAAACACAGCTGGGTAATTATGACGCTAAATACACCAAGATCGCCAAGAAAACCCGGGCTACTCTTGCCGACATCATCCACGACAAGTCTGTGGGCGTAATCGAAATAGATGAAGAGCGCAATATTATCAAGATTGCCAAGCCCATGGGTGTCGTTGGTGCGCTCTCTACCTCCACTCACCCGGAGGCAACACCAGTCATAAAAGCGATACAGTCTGTGAAGGGGCGTAACGCCATTATTATCGCGCCACATCCCCGTGCCAAGCACACCAATACGATGGTTTGCGACCTGATGCGAGAGGCGTTGGTCAAGTTGGGCGCACCGGCAGACCTGGTTATCCCTATCGAGTACCCGAGTTTGGAAACCACCCAGGAGTTGATGCGCCAATGTGATGTGATCCACGCCACCGGTGGCAAGCCCATGGTTAGTGCAGCATATTCCAGCGGTACTCCCGCCCTGGGTGTTGGCGTGGGCAATGCTGTTATTACGGTCGATGATACGGCCGACCTTCAGGATGCCGCTGAGAAGATTCTGATCTCCAAAACCTTTGACGAAGGCACCTCCTGTTCTTCAGATAACGCCGTTGTTGGTTTCGCGTCGATTTATGACGAGCTGCTGGAAAAGCTACAAGCCCAGGGCGGTTACCTGGTAGGTAGTCAGGACTACGCAAAGCTGGCCGCTGCGATGTGGCAGGACGGGCTGTTAAACCGCGATATTGTCGCGCAGAGCGCGCCGCGAATTGGTGAGCTGGCAGGTATAGATGTCCCCGCCGATGCGAGGTTTATTATTGTGCCGGAAGATGGCGTTGGACCCGACCATCCGTTTTCGGGTGAGAAACTATCGGTGGTAATGGCTTTGTACAAGGTGGACGATCTAGACGGTGCGATAGCGCTGACCAATCGGATCCAGGAATATCAAGGGCTGGGCCATTCGTGCGGTCTTTACACCACCAGCGAAGACAACATTCTTTCTTTTGGTACCAACACCAAGACCTCCCGGGTGATGATTAATCAGCCGCAGGCGGTGTCGAATAGCGGCGCGCTGTGGAACGGTATGAGGCAGACATTTTCTCTGGGTTGCGGATCCTGGGGAGGCAATTCGACCAACGATAATATCAACTGGAAGAATCTGGTGAACATCACGTGGATCTCCAAGCCGCTGGCAGTTGCCAAGACGCTGCCGGACGAAGCGGAGTTATTCGGTGATGTGATCGATAAACTAGGCTGAGAGATCGGTTGGGGGCGACGTTATGGATTTCTCACTGAGCGAAGAGCAGCGAGCCTATTGCGAAACCGCGCGGGAATTTTCACTGCGCGAATTAGCGCCAAACGCAGCGCGTTGGGACGCAGAGCACATTTTTCCAAAATCGGTATTAGCCGCTGCGGGGAAGCTGGGTTTTATGGGGCTTTACACACCGGAGGAATCCGGTGGGTTGGGGATGGGGCGGCTGGATTCCAGTCTTATCATTGAGGAGTTGGCACGAGGCTGCACCGTAACAACGGCCTTTTTGACGATCCACAATATGGCGACCAGCATGGTTGGTCGCTACGGTAGCGCTGGTCTAATCGAGCAGTGGTGCCCAGGACTGGTCAGCGGCGAGCAATTGGCCTCTTATTGTTTAACCGAGCCGAGTGCTGGGTCCGATGCTGCTGCGCTTACTACCAGGGCGGTGCGAGACGGTGATGATTACATCGTTAATGGCGGTAAGGTGTTTATTTCGGGCGCTGGAGAGACCGAGCTGTTAGTTGTCATGTTGCGAACCGGTCGCGAGGGGTCAGGGGGTATTACCGCGATTGCAATCCCGGCGGACCTCGATGGTATTGAATACGGTAAGAACGAGGAAAAAATGGGCTGGAATGCTCAACCTACCCGCGCTATCAATTTTGACAATGTACGTGTCCCCATCGCCAACCGTTTGGGAGAGGAGGGGCAAGGATTCAGTATCGCCATGGAGGGGCTCGATGGCGGGCGGATTAACATCGCTACCTGTTCTGTTGGTACAGCTCAGGCAGCGCTTGGTGCTGCGCTGACGTATTGCGCGGAGCGCAAGCAATTCAACCGGGCAATCGCCGACTTCCAGGTGACTCAGTTCAAGTTGGCTGATATGGCCACAGAATTGGTTGCGGCCAGGCAGATGGTGAGGCTGGCCGCCTTTAAGCTGGATCAAAAAGATAGCGAGGCGACGAGCTACTGCGCCATGGCGAAACGTTTTGCCACGGACGTGGGTTTTCGCATCTGCAATGAAGCGCTGCAACTCCACGGTGGCTACGGCTATATCAAGGAATACCCACTGGAGCGTCACGTTCGAGATACCCGGGTTCACCAGATACTCGAGGGAACCAATGAAATCATGCGGGTAATTATCGCCCGTCGCATTATGCTCGAAGGAGCAATGGAGGTTATCAGGTGAGCTACAACACTACGGACAAGCTAAAGGTGGAGATCGATGGTCACGTTGCCATTATCACCATCGATAACCCGGCAGCGAACACCTGGGATACCGAAAGTCTCCCCGCCTTGAAAGACCTGGTGACTGCGCTCAATGCCGATCGTACGATTTATTCGCTGGTGATTACCGGGGCAGGTGACAAGTTTTTTTCTGCCGGTGCCGACCTCAAATTGTTTGCCGATGGAAGCCCCGATACAGCCCGATCCATGGCCGAAAAATTTGGACAGGGCTTTGAGGCCCTGGCGGATTTTCGCGGAGTATCGATAGCAGCTATCAATGGCTTCGCGATGGGTGGCGGGTTGGAGGTTGCGTTGGCCTGCGACATTCGAATCGCCGAGCGCCACGCGAAAATGGCCTTGCCGGAGGCTAAGGTAGGTCTGTTGCCTTGTGCCGGTGGTACGCAACGTTTGAGTTGGTTGGTGGGAGAGGGGTGGGCCAAGAAAATTATTCTGTGCGGTGAGCGGGTCGATGCGGAAACCGCCGAGAAAATTGGTCTGGTGGAAGAGGTAGTAGAGAGCGGCGAGGCCCTGAGCAGAGCACGGGCTCTCGCGCAGCAGGTAGGTGAGCAAAGCCCCATTTCTGTAGCGATGTGCAAATCCCTTATCCACGGCGCTCGCGATGCAGCAATTGCAACCGGGCTGGAGGGCGAGCGCGAGTGTTTTGTCGAGCTGTTCTCGAGTGAAGATCAGCGCGAAGGCGTTAATGCATTTTTAGAAAAGCGCAAGCCAGCATGGAAGAACTGCTAATGGAAGAGCTATTGTTCGAAGACGGTATGGTTATCCGGCGGGAGCTGGCAGCTGGCGGGGGTAAGCGTATCGCCTGTCTTACGCTAAACACCGAGTCGACCCTGAACTCCCTGAATCGGGAGATGGTTGATAGTCTTTTACATAGTCTGGAACGCTGGCGGGATAACCCCGATATTATTTGTGTTTTTATCGATGCGGTAGGCGAGAAAGCTTTTTGTGCCGGCGGCGATGTGCATGAATTGCACGCGTCCTCGGTAGGGACTCCCGGCGGCCCGTGCGAGTATGCCGAAGCTTTTTTCGAGCAGGAATACCGGATGAACTACCTGCTTCATAGCTATCCCAAGCCGATACTCTGCTGGGGGCACGGAATCGTGATGGGCGGCGGTCTGGGAGTTTTGGCAGCCTGCAGCCACAAGGTGGTGACGCCGGCAACTCGGATGGCCATGCCCGAGGTGACTATCGCACTCTTTCCAGACGTGGGTGGCAGCTACTTCTTGAATAGAATGCCGGGTGAGAGCGGTCTGTTTTTGGCTCTTACCGCTGCTCCTATGAACGCCGCAGATGCACTCTTCACTGGCGTCGCCGATGCTTTCATTGAGAATGAGCAGCGTGGCGCGGTCCTGGAAAAATTACTTGAAGAAAGCTGGAGCGGAGACGCTGCAGAATTCCCCAAACGGGTAGATGCCATTCTCCAGCAGTTCCAGAGCGAGGGTAAAACAGCCCTGCCGATAGGTAATGTTGAGCCCAATATGGCCTTAATAAACAGCCTTTGCGATCGCTCCGATGCGGTTGCCACGGTTACCGCGATAACCAGCATCGACACCGATGATCGCTGGTTGAGCCGGGCGCGAAGCGGCCTTGCGGCTGGTTCTCCGCTGGCGGCGTTGTGGACCCATCGGCAGCTGCAGATTTCCTCCAAGCTTTCGCTGGCAGAAATATTTCGTAGCGAGCTCAGTCTGGCCACCAATATTATGCGCGATGCGGAGTTTGGCGAGGGTGTGCGCGCCCTGTTGATCGATAAGGATCGCAACCCAAGTTGGCAGTATTCAAGCTGCGCCGAGGTGCCTGCTGCCAAACTCGAATCCTTTTTTGTCGAGCCCTGGTCGGTAAATCCATTGAGCGACTTGAGTTGAGAACAATTTCGATCCAACAAACTTTGAGGCAAGCACCATGGCAACGATAGCTTTTGTGGGTTTGGGAAACATGGGGGGGCCAATGGCCATCAACCTGTGTCGCGCGGGCCATGAGGTCTGTGTTTTCGACTTGGACCCAGCCGCCGTTGACGTGCTCGTGGCGGAGGGGGCGCATTCTGCTGCCAACGCAAGAGCGGCCGCAGAGAACGCCGAGTTCGTGATCACCATGCTGCCGGCTGGCAGGCATGTGAGTGCCGTTTATCTGGGCGACGATGGCCTCATTAATGCACTAGATTCGAGTACAACCTTGATTGACTCCAGTACCATCGACGCCGCAACCGCCCGCACGGTAGCAGAAGCGGCTGGGGCAGCTGGAGTTGGAATGCTGGATGCGCCGGTATCCGGGGGAGTAGCCGCGGCCGCCGCTGGAACTTTAGCCTTTATGTGTGGGGGCGACCCGCTCGTTTTCGAACGCGCCAAGCCAATACTCGAATCAATGGGTAAAAAGGTGTTTCACGCCGGTGGCCACGGCGCCGGCCAAGTCGCCAAGGCCTGCAATAATATGCTTCTAGCAATCCACATGATTGGTACCAGCGAAGCGCTGCGTATGGGGGTGGATAATGGTCTGGATCCGTCGGTTCTATCCGAAATAATGCTGGCGAGCTCCGGACGCAATTGGTCACTGGAGGTTTATAACCCCTTCCCCGGCGTTATGCCTGCTGCCCCTGCCAGCAATGAGTATCGACCCGGTTTCATGGTTGACCTCATGGTAAAGGATTTGGGTCTGGCAATGGAAACAGCGGTCGCATCGGGCGTTCCTACGCCGATGGGGGCTTTAGCCCGAAGCCTCTTCGCTGCGCATGCGCGCAAGGGTAATGGCAGCCTGGATTTTTCCAGTATCCTGAAATCGCTCGGGGACTAGAACACGGTTCACATGCCGTGGTGATCGGCGTGTCCTCCCATGCCCATTATAGCCACACCATAAAGTGTCCAGATGCCGCTCGCGATGAGGCCTATGGCAATAAGGCGCTGCCACCCCTTTGAGCGCATAGCCGCCTGTACTTGCGTCCCAAATAAGGTAGTGGCGAGCATGGCGGGAACGGTCCCTATTCCGAAGAACAGCATCATCAGGCCAGACTCAGCCCAGTTGGCAGCCGTTGCCGCCCAGGCGAGACTGGAATATATCAGTCCGCAGGGCATGGCCCCCCAGCACAGGCCGACGGCGAGGGCGTGTCCAGGGTGGCGCACGGGTAGCCAGCGAGAGCTTTGGCGACGGATGGGTTGCCAGAGCCTCGCCCCCATTTTTTCCAGCTGCCCCAGCACTCGCCACCAACCAGCAATGTAAAGCCCCAGCGCGATAAGCATTAATCCTGCAACAACTCTTAACGCCTTCAGTACGGTAGGTTGGTCCCCGCCGGCCAGTCCTAGAGCAAAGCCGGCGAGAACGCCCAGTAGCGTGTAGCTGAGTATCCGGCCCAGGTGATAGGCCAGTTGCGAGGCTATTGGTCGAGTGCTGCTCTGCCCCAGACCCAGGGCCATTGCAATTCCTCCGCACATACCCAAACAGTGCCCGGCGCCGGCAATACCCAAGCCCAGCGCAGTTACCAGATCCAGCGTTGTCACTATTGTTGCTCCGGGTCGGACCGGTCACGGTCTGGTTTTACTTCGGGTTGCTCTTCGGCGAGGATTCTCCAGGCTTCCTTGTCCAGGTCATCGTACTGTCCACTGTCGATGGCCCACAGTAATAATTTAATCGCGAGTGCCGCAAAAAGGATCGCGATTGGCACCAATAAATATAGGCTATCCACGGCGTGGGTTCCTCGCACTTGGCTGCCAGCGGCTTAGTCGCAGGGAGTTTATAACTACCAGTAGCGAGCTCGCCGACATACCGATGGCTGCCATCCAGGGTGGCACCAAACCGGCCACCGCCAGGGGGATGGCGCACAGATTGTAGGCCACCGCCCATGCCAGGTTCTGTTTTATGATGCGACGGCAGGCGCGGGCTATATTTACAGCGAGCAATAGTGGTTCCAGCGAGTCGTTGTCGATAACGATATCTGCTTCGGCACGGGCCAGATCGGTTGCTCCGGCGACAGCAAAGGAGACGCTGGCACCTTTTAGTACGGGGGCATCGTTGAGACCATCACCGACCATAGCAACGACCGCACCAGCTTTTTGAAGGTGGTCGACATAATCGAGTTTTCCTTGTGGAGGGCAATTTTTTTCACAAATATCAATACCTAATTCCCTGGCCATGCGTGGCCCGGCAGCGCTAACGTCTCCCGTCAGCAATCGGACGTCTAGCGATCTAGCCTGCAGTGCCGAAACTACAGCGCGGGCCTCTGGTCGCACTGGATCGTGCAGGCCAAGCCAAGCCAACGGTGCCAGCGCGCTGCATAAACCGATCCAGTAATGATCGCCCGGGGGGGGCTCTGGCATCTGTGGCTGTAGTTGACGACAGAATGACTCGCTGCCCATTCTGAACTCGACACCCTCGATAAAGCCGCTCACTCCGGCGCCAGTGATCTGCTCACAATTGTCCACAGCATGGGCTGGAAAGTCATGAAATACAGCGGCCAGTGGGTGGTTGGAATAGGTTTGCAAGCCAGCCGCAATGGACAATATCTCGTGTCGCTCAAGGGCACCCAGTGGCTGGAGATCGGCGAGCACAAACTTTCCGCTGGTTAACGTACCGGTTTTGTCGAAAATAACGTGGGTGACTCTGGCCAGGGTTTCTAGCGCATTCTCGCTGCGGATCAGAATACCGAGTCGCAACAATCTATTGGTCGCCGCGCTCAGTGCCGCTGGTGTCCCCAGCGCGAGGGCGCAGGGACAACTGACCACCAGTACTGACAGGCAAATCCAGAGCGCTTGCTCCGGAGCTGTGTACCAATAGTACGAGGCCGTGGCGAGAGAGATCAGCAGTATTGCTTTTATGAAGTGAGTGGCTACTTGATCAGCCAATTTCGCGAGTTGAGGTTTTGCCGTCCGAGCGCCGTCGAGGCAGCGTTGCAGCGCGGCCAGACGGCTTGCCGCGGGTTCGATGGCGACTCGAATTTCCAGCGAGCCATCAAGACTTAGCGTTCCGGCGTACACAAGGTCGCCAGGACGCACCGAGCGCGGTGTTTGCTCACCGTCAATGCTGGCCTGGTTTATCTGTCCCGAGCCGCGAATGATAGACCCGTCCACGGGGATGGTTGCGCCGGGTTTTACCAGAACAAGATCTTCAATTTGCAGTTGTTCCCTGGCGACGTACTGCCAGCCCTCGTCCTGCCATCGCTGACTGAGTGTGGGCAGGCAGGCGTCGACATCAACCGGTATGAGAGCGAGTTTCTGGCGCGATCTACCCTCTATGAAGCGTCCCAGTAGGAGTAGAAATGTAAACATGACCACGGAGTCAAAATAGACCTGACCGCTGCCGTTAATAGTAGCCCAAACGCTGGCCGAAAATGCCAGACCGATGGCGATGGCCACCGGCAGGTCCATAACCAGCGCGCGCTGTTGTAAGTGCTTCCAGGCCGTTTCGAAAAAGCCACGAGCGCTGTACATAACCACTACGGCAGTAAATAGTACGCTCACCCAGCGCATCAGGTCCCTGTATTCGCGGGCCATGCCCTGCAGGTCCCCGGCGTGTAGCGCAATGGCGAACATTCCCACTTGCATCATGCCTATTCCTGCGACGGCAAGTCGTCTTAGGTCTGTTGTTCTCTGGCGATCGAATTGCTCTTTTTGAGCGCTGTAGTGGAAGGGCTGTACGCTGTATCCCAGGGCCTCGATCCGCTGCACGATTTGGCCTAGCGAAATTTCTCCAGTGTGTAGCGAGACGTCCAGACAATGTTGCGATAGGTTGACGTTGGCAGTCGCAACGCCAGGTAGTCTGGATAGAGTGTGCTCGACCAGCCACGTGCAGGCTGCGCAAGTTAGGCCTCCCAGTAAGAGTCGGGCACTCAGCAGATCACCTTCACCGGGTCGAGCGAAGGCGCTATTGAGCTCGGTCGAGTCATAGATGAGGCGATTCTCTTCCTGTGGTTTCTCGACCGGGGGCGGGCGCTCGTTATAGGCGGTGCGCTGACTGTAGAAGCTGCCAAGCCCAGATTCCACGATCAGGCTGGCAACCGCGGCGCAACCGGGGCAGCACATCGCTCGTTGGAGGTCGTCGACCGTGGCGCTGTACTGGAAATTGGGTGGTATGGGTTCGCCGCAGTGGAAACAGTCTGCCTCAGCGAGAGCTACATTGGCTTCCTCAGCAATGCTAGTGCTGGGTGTCATCGCTTACTTGCCCGGCTTCCAAGGTACCGTCTAAACGCCACTCGGGTTCGAGTGCAGGCTGCAGACTCCAGTGCCAGTTGGCGGCGACCTGTGCCGGTGATTCGCCAATGAATAGCGAGCCACCCTCAGCCATTAGTTCGATTTGCACGTCGCGGTCGGCTTCCATAGGGTGCGAAAGTAATAGGAGCAGGATACTGTGTCTGTTGTCGCCGGTGAGTAGGACCTCTATGCGCCGGCCATTTGCGTTGACTGTGGCGCTTAGTTCGAGTGCTTGAGCGCGAATCAGTTTTTCCAGAGTGCGGTTTATTGCCAAACCATCCTTGTAGTAGTCATCGACGACCAGGTCGTCGGCATGTCTGGTCGCAATAACAACAGTGGCCAAACCGGCCACCACCACGGTCGCTGGCAATGCAATTAAAAACCACGGCCAAAACTGCCGATACCAGGGTTCTATTTGTTTATCAGCCAACATTAAACGCAGGGCCTAGCGTAGAGTAGATTTGAGAAAGGTGCTGGGAGAGGAGGCGAAGAGCTTGGGGTCGTCAGTCGCTTGTACATGAAAGGTAAACTCGGTGCTGGGGGTAAGCAGTGTATCCGGATCGAGAGAAATCCGCAGGTTGATTGAGCGAACCTCACTGGCATCGACGTTGTGCAGGCTCTCCCCGAGAACCTGGGCGCCATCCAGTCCTTCGATGTACAGACTGAATTGGTGGGGAGCGTTATCCATATTAAGTAATCGAATTGAAAATATGTTCTCCAGTGAGCCGTCCTCTCTAGATATAAAAAGCTGGTTGCGATCCCGAATTACGTCGAGCTCCAATGGTATTCGAGACAACACGTGCCAGGCAAACACCAGCACCATTACTCCGACCGCAAGAAAGTATCCGACGGTGCGAGCACGCAGC